>JBGCDY010001020.1:0-3139 GCA_045105835.1 Chitinophagales bacterium | reverse complement strand
ATTGTAGCCATAGGCATCTAAGCCCTCAGAGGTAACTACCTCTAAACTACCACCTAATTTAGTAGATGGACCACGAGTAGTAATGTTGATGATACCACCGGTAGCATCTCCATATCTCGCAGGAACACCACCTGTCACTACTGTCAACTGCTCAATCGCTGTAGCAGGGATTGAACTCGAACCACGCACCTTGATACCATCAATGTAGTAATCGGTTGCATTTTCACGAGCACCTTTCACGTTCAATCCACTACCTTCATCTTCTTGATAAACACCAGCAGCACCCCCTGCAATAGAGGTCACATTTCTGGTAGGCATGGATTTGATTTGTTTTGCGGTAACGGTCGCACCTGTTGAGGTTTGATCCGACTGCAACAAAGGAACCTTGTAGGAAATTACATCAACAATACCAAGTTCAGTACTTGCTGATCCCATTGCTGCGTTTAAAAACGTAGTCTTGTCTGAATTTACTTGAACACCTTCAATTTTTTTCGATTGGTACCCTACATAGGAAAAGGTAATGTCGTAGGTACCAGGTCGGATCGAGTTGAGGGTGTAAACCCCGTCAAAATCAGTGGTTGCACCCACTAAGCTTCCGCTAATATTTATAGCGACATTTACAAAAGGAAGCGTCTCACCTGTTTCCGCATCCGTAACTTTGCCCTGAATTTCACCGCTTTGAGCATAAGCGAAACTTGCACACAGCAAGGGCATTAAAATCAATAGTAATAATCGTCTTATCATAAGTGTACTTTTTTGGTTAATATGAACCTATGACTAAATTTGTTTTTTTGTTGTAGGAAGTCCCCACAAATATAGTTAAATAAAAAGGCTTCGTGTTGAGATGAAATGCCTCTTTCCTTGTTTTATGACTAGTGAAGGGTATTGTATGGTTGCAATTGCTAACCGTATAATACCGAAACTGTCGCTTAACTGTCGGCTACAGCTTTTAGAGCTTTATCTAATGGCGAAAAAACTGCTTTTTTATTGAAAAAAAAAATACTTTATTGACCACTTATCAATACAAAAACAAAGCTTTTTTATTGTGTTTGGTTGGGGAAAGTGTTTTATTATCAGTGATTTAGCTTTGGATGCATATCGCAATCTATCGTGTCATCAGATAGGCTAATGTTATTGAAAACTGTCGAATAGCTGATGTTTGCTAAAATGATATTCGTTCAGAATTTATTTTTAATTATTGACAAAATAATGACAATTCTACAAAATCATTTATGCTCAACTGTTCTGCTCGTTTGTCCTTGATGGTATCAAAAAAAGTGTTCTCCTCAAATTCAATTCCTTTCAGCGCATTACTCAGTTTTTTTCTTCTCTGCCCAAAAGCTTGTTTTACAATTCGCCTTACTTTCTTGTAGTTTTTATCTTCAAAACGGGTATGGCGTTTTAGGCGGATGACGGCTGATTGTACTTTTGGAGGAGGAACAAAACACTCATTCGATACTTCAAAGAGATATTCTACATCATAATAAAATTGTGTGAGTACGCTTGTCACTCCATAAGTTTTACTACCTGGCTGTGCTGCAATCCGCATTGCCACTTCTCTTTGGAACATCCCTACCATTTGGGGTATTTGTGTGCGGTACTCCAATATTTTGAAAACAATCTGTGTGGAAATATTATACGGAAAGTTGCCAATAACCAAAAAAGACTGGTTAAAAAAAGTCTCGAAATTGACTTTTAATACATCTTGATGAATGATGTGTTCTTTTAGTTTGGGAAATTTTTTCAATAAAAAAGTGGGGAGCCTCTTATCGAGTTCTATCACAAAAAGTTCGATGTTCTGCAATTCTATTAAGTATTGTGTCAAAACACCTTCCCCTGGTCCGATTTCTACCACTGTTGTCGAAGTGTTTTCTTCCAATTGAAGGCTGGCAACAATTCGTTGTGCTATATCTTGATCTTTCAAAAAATGTTGCCCTAATGATTTTATCTTTTTCATCTCTTTAATTACTTAACTTTGTGCTTTCTTTTATTCAAAATAAAAACATGCAATTACACAGTATCCCTTCTATCGACAAAACATTATCTTGTATTTATTTGGCAGATACAAATGCTGACTGGAAACAATCGGCATTGTCTGCAAAACAAATAAGTTATATTCAACAAAGTATTGAAGAGAAAGTAGGATTCATTCACTTCAATGATTTTGGGCACCATACTTTTGTAGTAGTATTGGAAACAAAAACGGATGCTTTTGGAGCACAAGAACAATGGAGAAAACAAGGTGCGAAACTAAGCAAAAGCATCAACGAATTAAAATTGTCGGGAGTCAATTTGCATAATCTTAGTGAGGAAACAATGGCGGCATGGTATTTTGCAGAAGGTTTGGCTTTGGCAAACTACCAGTTTTTGAAATATCGAAAGAATGCAGAAGAGGAGCAACATTCTTTGAAGGGGATTTACATTTTAGAAAGTAGCTTGGCAAAAGCACAAGTCACAGAGTTGCAATATTTAATCGAAGGGGTTTGTTTGGCAAGAGATTTGGTGAATGAACCTTTGTCTTACCTTACTGCACCTAAATTTGGAGAGTTGGTGCAGCATTTTGGAGCTGAAGCAGGTTTTGAAGTAGAGGTGTGGGATAAGGCACAAATTGAGGCGGCTGGAATGCGAGGAATTTTGGCAGTAAACAGGGGAAGTATAGATCCTCCTTCATTTTCTATTTTGAAGTGGCAACCCGAAAACGCGGTTAATGAGAAACCGATTGTTTTGGTGGGCAAAGGTGTAGTCTATGATACGGGAGGACTTAGCTTGAAACCAACGGCCAATTCTATGGACTTTATGAAAAGTGATATGGGAGGTGGTGCAGCTGTTGCTGGAACGCTTTATTCTATTGCCAAAAACAAATTGCCATTGAATGTCATCGGTTTGATTCCTGCAACGGATAATCGTCCTGGTCTGAATGCGTATGTACCTGGAGATGTGGTAAAAATGCACAACGGTTTGACCGTGGAGGTTTTGAATACGGATGCAGAAGGGAGAATGTTGTTGGCGGATGCATTGAGTTATGCACAGTCATTGAACCCTCAATTGGTGATAGATATTGCGACCTTGACAGGGGCATCTGTGATGAGTGTTGGGACGAGTGCCATGTTGATGATGGGAAATGCGGAAGGTGCTGCAA
>JBGCDY010001019.1:0-7383 GCA_045105835.1 Chitinophagales bacterium | reverse complement strand
CTTCGTAGAAAGCAACAATCTAATAAAAATAAAAAGGCTTATGTTAACCTCAAGGGGTGCATAAGCCTTTTTTTATTGGACGAAAGAAAAAAAATAGGCATTTTCAAATTAATAAATGATGGATTTATTAGTTTAAATTGCCTTAATCACCCATATTTTTCTTGCCAAGCCATCATTCCCCCTAAAAGGTTACGAGCCTTGGTAAAACCATTAGCTGTCAAAAATGCTTTTGCCTGTCCACTTCTGGCTCCCGAACGGCAATGAAGGACAATTTCGTCGTTTTTGTAATCCTCCAAATCATCAACCGAATTGATGAGTGTGCCCAAAGGAATCAATTCTGCGCCAATATTGTAGGCTTCGTATTCGTGAGGTTCACGAACATCAATAATATAGAGATCCTCTTCTTTGTCCATACGGTCTTTCAGCTCTTCAATAGTAATATCTTGCATGGTTATTTGGTTTTTGTATTAAATGCGAATTCAAACGCCATAGGTTTTTGAAACCTATGGCGTTTATGTTAAATATTCTTTAGTCTTGTGTCTTTAGTTGTTCACCATCAATTTATGGCTGCTCATTTCCTGCAAATCTGCACCGTAAGTTTTGACGAGGTACAAACCTTGTGGCAATTCTCGAACATCCAGACCACCATTTTGCAGGTATTCTTCTACAATCATTCTACCCGAAAAGTCAAAAATGCGGACAAGTTGAAGGGCTTGATTGCCTTCGACTTTGAAGTAAATACGGTCATTGGCAGGATTCGGGTACAAGACCACTTTGGTCACCAAACCGTTTTCATCCTCAATTCCCACATTCAAGTTGGTACCATTCAAGGATTCACCAAAAACAGGACGCAACATCACCGCACCCTCGATTATTGAAGGAGTCCAAATACTGGCAGAATTGAAGAAAGTTTTGGTGCTTGCATCGTGGTTTCGGTCAAAACCCAAGTTGATTTGATTCTTGAATTCTTGTTCGAAACCAATGTAGTACCTTCCAGCACTCAGCGACAAAGGATTTTCTAATACAATGGTGTAGAAGCCATTTCTTTGTGAGACATATTGAGGATTGATGGCGATTTCTTCGGAATAAATTAAGTTGGACTTGTTGGAGCCTACGCCAATGCTGTCCCAAACCATTAGGTAAACAGCATTTTTATCGTCATTGGAGTTCATATTGACAAAATTGAGCTGAATCGCCTGCAATACATCATCTTCCAAGACATTGAATTCCATTGCCAACTGTGATTCTGCACCTTCTAATCCATAGGCTACTTCTGCTGTGCCATCGTCATAAGCATAGTAGTTGAAGAAGTTTTGGTATTGGTAGAGGGTATTGTTGTCTTGATTGGTGTCATCATTTTCCCCACTAAGCTGATATTTTAATTCAAAAACTACACTATCTCTGTCAAATGTACCTGAATCTAGACTGTCAATAATTTGTGTATTAATATCTATAAAATCGTTAGCATTTGAATTTGATTCAAGAGCTATTACAGATGCTTCTAACTGAGCAACAACACTTGAAAGGTATAGAACTTGCTTCGTACAAACATCTGATATACTTAAATTGGCTCCTAAACCTAAACCTTGTCCATTACTATTATTTCTAAGTGGCACAAAGATTTCATTCTTTAAAGAGGTTTCTATATTATTTGTGAAATGTCTCCAAGGCATTGCTTGGTAATCATTCAGTAAGGAAGGAATGCTGCTAAGAGGAGTAATATCATCAAGACTTCCTAAGCTATCTTCATTAAACTGAATGTAATCCAAATGCCAGTGGTCATTGAAGCCTGAAATCGTGGCCTTGTTATTGAAGCGAAATTGAAAACCATCAAAAACGAAGTTTACATCAGGAATCGTATCTCTTTTTACATAAGAACTATCACGATAAGCATCCTCAATATTGTCTCGAATGGAGATGTGTGTTTCTATCTCAATCGCTGTTCCTGTACTCAATCTTTCCAATCTCACACTGACAGGATTGAAAGGATATTCAGGTTCATTTTTGGTAGGTCCTTGTAGTCTCCATATCTGATGCCAAGTACCATCGTCTCCCCAAAATGCCAATTTCAAACTATCTTTGCTATTCGGAAAATCTCCAATTCCCTGAGGTTGATAGAAAAAACGCAAAAACATCGTACCATCGTCATTCTCTACCACAGGTTGCAGATTACCGAATTCATCCATTATATTGTAGCAAACGGGACGACTCGTCAGCACATCAGCATCTCCATCAATCAAGCCCACTTCATCATCTTCCGAAATCGGTTCATAAGGCTGTCCAAACTGATTGAAGCCATCAAAAGTAGCCACTCCAATAGAGAGAGGGAGGTAGGCCATCGTTTGATTCACAAACACAAAATCATCTTCCCAAGCTGCCAAATCTGGGTATAGGAGTGAGGTCGAACAATCTTCTGTAAAAGTCAAGCTATCAATCGTAGCTTCACGTCCTATCTCAAAAATTTGGTAGGCATGACAATTACTTTTTGAAGTCGTATCTCGGAAATAATACATGGTTGGAGGCAAATCTACCCGCAAGTTTTCGGAAGATAAAGTACCCATTTTGAAGTCATCCTGAAATCTAAAGATAGGTAATTCACGGTCGGTGATGTCAAACGAAAAGCCAATCGACCCTGGTTCATCACAAAAAACATCTCGTTTCACAAAGTTGCCTCTAATGGCAGGAATCGGTTGGGTATCAAGGTTGTCCAAACCATACCATAATTCCAAATCATCTGCCAAAGCCTCACTACTCACCGTAAAAACATAAGGTCCTGCCATCAAATTGGAGAGGGTGATATTATTGGTATTGGCAGTTTCGGTTTGCGAAATATTGTTGGCAGTCGTATAGGTAAAGGTATAAGCACCATTTGGTCCATTGATAACCTCCAATGTCACCGAACCACGGTCATCTGCACCACAATCAGGCTGTGTTATCGAAGTAACCTCCAAGCGTACTTGCTGTTCAGGGTTACAAACAAAATCATAGTCAAATCTGAATCCCTTTTCAGGACTGTCGCTTGGATAAGCCTTATTGGAGGAAAGGGGCATGAGCTTTTCTTGAGCAAAAACGCCAATGCTGAAAAATGAAATGGTGAAAAGTATCAATAGTTGCTTTATCATAAAGAATTGCTTTGCAGTATTTTTTTAAAATCCGTGAAAAGACTTCGTTTCGATTTACACTTTTGAAGTTTGTTCTTTAAAGAATATGGGTTTTAATTATCAGGTCCTTCAAGCGGATTTGTTCCCAAAGAATCTGGCTCTTCACTTCCATCATTGTACGTGTCTATTGCCGTTTCCGTTTCACGAGGCTCACTGTATGGGGAGCGCAAAAACAAATCTACAGGTTCTCCAATAGTGATTTCGGTGCCATCACCAGGCGCAGGAATTTGGCGATATATAATGGCATTGTCCGATTGGGTTTCCCGCACATCGTCGTCTCTCACTACAGCCCCAACTGTCAAGGACATTCCTTGAATCGCAATCCGAGCTTCCAAATAAGACAAGCCTACCAAAGTCGGTACAGGGATTCGGGTATTGCCCAAACCATTCCCCAAAACGAGGGTGATATGGCTGCCTTTTTCAGCTTTCGTTCCTGGCTCGATTTCACTACCATTCAACTTGATTTTCAATACCAAGTTTTTGTACTTATAAGGCACATATTCCAACTCACCCACTTCCAAACCCACACTTTGCAGCTGCTTCTCCGCATGTCGAAGCGAAGCCTGAATGATGTTGGGAATCTCCACAATAGGAGGTGTTTTGGAATTGATGGTCAAATAAATGCGTCTGTTTTCTTTGACATTTGCGCCAGGAACAGGGTCTTGTTCGATTACCGTTTCGGGCAGCTTACCTCGGATGTAAGTAGAATCCAAAATGGTATAACGCAAATCTTTTGTTTTCAGATGTCTCTTAACTTGGTCTAAAGTCATTTCACGCAGGTCGGGGACAGTGATACTTTCCCCATGATTGGTATAAACGCCCAAACCCCAAAAAATAAGCCATACTGCAATAACCACCGCCAAAGCGATAGCCACCAAATGCCTCCAAAGTGAATTCCCTAATATCGTTGCCATTTTCTCTATTGTGTTAGATATGTAGAGACGTTTTACCAAAACGTCTTTATGTTTTCTTATAGTACAACTATAAAGTAAATAAAAGGTAACTCACAAGTCCGTTAGGACTTGAATATTTGTAGAAAAATGAGATAAAGTAAGGGATTTAGCAAATAATAGCCTACGCATTTTACTCGTTCTTTTTCCTTTTAGATGCGTTAAAAATTTTGACCATAGCCCTGCTATGCTAAAAATTTTTGCCTTCCTAAAAGGAAAAAATACCTTCCTAAAATTTGCGTAGCATATTTATTTCTATCTCCCTAATTACAGAACTCCATCGGAGTTCAACCCAAATACCATCAAGAAATACTCCTATGATTCAAACCAAAAGGTTTGTGATGATACCTTCTTCTAAATTTCTACAAATATTCGACTCCCAAAGGAGCCCTAAATAAAAGTTATCATCTATTTAACTTACGTTGTACTAGTGATTTTTTGTTTAAAAAACGCTGTGTCTCTGAGCCTCTGTGTTCAATAATAAGCTCTAAACCCCCAAAGCCACCCTTTCAAAACCATACTCCAAAATCGCATCAATAAATGCATAAGGCGTATAGCCATTCAGTGCACATTGATGAAAAATGGCAGTAGCAGGAGTCATGCCAGGGAGTGAATTGACTTCAATCACAAAAGTTTGAACTTCACCACTCTTCAATACTTTAACGAAAGCATCAATACGAGCGTATCCTTCCACATCCAAAATTTTCGCCACTTTCTTCAAATCCGCTTTCACCTGTGCTGCAATCTCGTCTCGTCTTGCAGGATTTTTGTCGTAGCGAGCAGGGGTAATGTTCTGCCCATGACCCGCCAAAAACTTCTCCTCCAAAGACAAAATATCTTCGCCTGCCAAAGTCTCCGAAGGCTCAAACATTTCGTAGCGAATCTCTCCGTTTTCCCAATGTGTGAGCAAGCCACCCGTTACCTCCAAAAAATGTGCTGCATCTTTTTGCTCAATCAATTCTTCGACCAAGCAATGTGCTTTTTGTGGAAATTCCTCATTGGGCTGCAAATGTAAGACTTTTCCGACTGAACCCAACCTATCAAAATCCTCTGATGCTCGAAACATCAAAGCCAAATAAGCCTGCAATTCTTCTTGCGTGCGAATTTTTTTGACTGCCGAACTACAACCATCATCTGGAGGCTTGGCAATCAACGGATATTTGAACGTTTTGCCGATGCCCTGTATTGTTTCCTGTGGGTGATTCGTCCAGTTTTGTGCATCCACCAAAAGCTGTTCTGCAATGTGAATGCCATGTTGTTTAAGAAGTTGATTGGTAGCGTATTTGTCAATGGTTCGGTTGGAACTTGCGACTCCCGAACCATTGTAGGGGATGCCGTATTTTTCCAAATCGGACTGCAATCGTCCATCCTCTCCAGGCCGTCCATGCAAGGCAATGAAAACAATATCCACTTTCTCTGCCAATTCCGCCACACTGATAGAATGCGGTTCATCCACGACTTTCCCCGAAGTATATTTTTGGATAATTTCGCTTGCCTCTTGTTTTATTTTTTCGACAATCGGATGTTTTTTGAAGTGGTCAATTTTGTCCTTGATGTCGTCGGCATTGTCCTTCAATAAAATATTGATTGGAATTTCGTAAAGTTCATAGTGTTCCTCATTGCCCGTCAAAAAGATGGGGATGGGCAAATATTTTTCCGAAGATGCCAGTTTTTCGTAGATATTGCGTCCGCTTTCCACCGAAATATGCCGTTCCGTAGAATAACCTCCCAAGACAATTCCCACTCTTTTTTTCGATTTTCCCTGTGATTGAAGGGAAGTGATTTTTGCATCCAATGGAGGTAATAAACCTTCAAAAGAAAAGCTGTTGGGGACATCTGCGATGCGTTCCTGTACGGAAGAGCGAATGATGTAGGTCAAAAACTGTGAAGGATTCAAGCCGATTTCTGCCGCTTGGTGGAAGAAAAAAGAACTCGGCAACATTCCCGAAGTGGTATTCGGGTCGTTGAGGAAAATTTCTCCTTTGTTGGTATAAAAACCGTCAATACGTGCGTAGGTGTGGAATTGGAAAAATTGAAAAAGTTCTACGCATTTTTGGCGAATAGCTTCAATTGCAGCATCCTCCAAATGAATCGGAGTTACCTTGCGAGACATACCAGGCAAGTATTTGGAGCGGTAATCGTAAATGTTGTGTCCTGTGCGGATTTCGGTAGGCGGCAAAGCCAACAATTCTCCTTTTTCATCTTTCAATACGATGCAAGAAAATTCTTTTCCCTTCAAAAATTCTTCAATAATCACCTCCTTCTCTGTATCATAAGCCCTTAGCTGCAAAGTTGCAGTGTTGTTATTGAAGTGAGATTGAAGGTAAGCGAGTAGTTTTTCGGGGTGAAAAATCGTGGAGATAGCTGTTTTTTTACTTGCTATTTTTATCTGCAAAGGCAAACCCAATCCACTACGAATATCCACCAAATTGCGAACAAAATCTATTTGGGCTTCTTCCTCCATTGCAGTCCATCGAGCAGCCGTCATGTCTTCCATAAAGAAAGCCCGATTCATGTTTTCTGCAAAAGTTTGCCAATTGTCTTCGGTCAAAATCATTGCACCAATTGAAGAACCTTGATTTGCAGCTTTGATGACCATCGGCAAGCCCACTTTTGCCTTGACTTCTTCAAAATGCAACTGAACAGCCGTTTCATTTGCCGAAATTTGCAGCCATTGCTCTTTTTTCGTCCTCCAAAAAGCAGGAATGTGAAAGCCGCCACCTTGCATCATGCTTTTCTGAAAAGCCTTGTCCATTCCGATTGCAGAGGGCAAAATGCCAGAAGCCGTGAAAGGAATGTCCAAATATTGGAGCAAACCTTGGATGCTGCCATCTTCGCCATACGCCCCATGAAGGGTCAAAAAAGCGAAATCTATGTGATTGGAAAGCTCGGAAGCGGGGATAGGCGTACCGATTTTTTGGAGCAGTTTGGTTTGTTTTTCCTTGGTATCCAGCTCCAAACTTTCAGCATAAATCTGAAAGGCATTGGGCGAAGGGGGCAAAAACTCGGCAGGCGGATAAAAATCACGCACGCTGCCTTTATAGACATATTGCCAATCCAGCAAGGTGAAATTGCCAAAACTGTCAACGAATATGGGAACTGCCTCAAACAAGCTTTTGTCAAGATTGTCATAGACTGTTCTACCTCCTGCAAAGGATATTTCTCGTTCCCGAGACCGACCACCGAATAAAATACCAACTTTCATAGTGTGCAAAAATAAGCCTTTATTGATAATTGAGAATTGTTTCTTTAACTTTGTCCTAATTGTTTTG
>JBGCDY010001018.1:0-9153 GCA_045105835.1 Chitinophagales bacterium | reverse complement strand
GGTAATGAATGCTTCCGTCATGCCCAAAGCTCCAAGAGACGATACCAATACTCCAGTGATTATGATTGCAGAAAAGGGGGCAGAATTGGTTTTGATGAATGACTGATGATTAATACAATTAATATCTCCTACCTCTTCAATCTGTTCTATAAGCATTTATGCCAACCTTACAATAGTCATAAAAAAGTCATAAATTCAATATTCTAAATAAAGGCTCAAAAGGCATATTATCATTGTACAACAGAGATTTTGTCATGAAAAAACAAAACAATCATCTTGTTATTAATAGATAACTTATATTTTTTATTTTAAATAACAATATTTCAATAAATTATCTTGACTATCAAAAGCATGTAACATTCAAAAATACAATGAGTTGCCGAAATAAAAACTTGACTACTACACGCAAATATAGTATCTTGCCTATGTAATCAAGTTTTTATAACCATAAATTAGTAAAACCGATGAATACACAAACAAAAGTTTCGATTAAGAATTTTGAGAAATTGGCGATTAACCAAACACAAACCGACCAAGTAAAAGGCGGTAATTATTCAGGGAATGCGGCTTGGATTATTGACTGGTAATAATCAATAATATGTTAAGACAGCAAAAGCCTCTAATCTTGTGATTAGAGGCTTTTGTTGATTTAGACCTACCCTTAAAACATAGCATTCTGCAATAGGCGATTCCTAAATATTCAACTTTTGACAAGATTTCAATAAATAATCATCTTCTTTCTGCTCCTCCCAAAGGCGAACCAGGCATCCCAATAGGAATTCTACCTTGCACCACAGGCATAGAAATCGTTTTCAATTGTGGCAAAACATATTTTGCAAACAACTCACATTCTTGTTGGTGTGGATAGCCTGAAAAAATAAAGGAGCGAATCCCCATTTCTTGATAGCGATGGATTTTTTTCAAAATTTGGTCAGGCGTTCCGACCAAAGCTGCCCCACAACCAGAACGAGCACGTCCAATTCCCGTCCACAAATGTTCTTCTGCAAAACCTTCCTCATCTGCCGAATTGCGCATTTCTGCCTGTCGAGATACGCCATAACTTTGGGCATCCAAAGCACGTTCTCGAATCTCCTTGCCCTTTTCATCCTCCAATTTGGACATCAAACGATTTGCCCAAGCCCTTGCCTCTGATTCTGTTTCACGCACAATCACATGCACCCGCAAACCAAAATCAACCTTCCGTCCATAGCCTGCTGCTTTTTGACTCATATTGGTCATCAATTCCTCCAAACGTGTTTCGGTTTCGGGCCACATCAAATACACATCACAATGCTCGGCACACAAATCTACGCCTGGTGGCGAGTAACCTCCAAAATACAAAAGTGGTCCTCCGTTTTGTTGATACGGTTTGATGGGTTCGGTAGGTAAATTGAAGTTGTAAAAATCACCTTTGAAGTTAATTTCGTCTTGTGTCCATGCTTGCTTCAAAATTTGAATCACTTCTCTCGAACGCTGATAACGAGCTGCAGAAGGTAAATTTTCACCTGGCATATTGGAGGAAATAATATTCAGTGTCAAGCGCCCTTCCAAAATATGGTCTAAAGTCGCTATCGAACGTGCCAACATAGGTGGATGCAATTCTCCACACCGAATGGCAGGCAATAAGTTGATATTCTGGGTCAAAGGCGCAACTGCTGAAGCAAAGGTCCAAGTATCCTGCCCTACTTGATAAGACGAAGGGCAAAGAATATTGCGGTAACCCAGTTTGTCCGCAGTCAGCAAAATATTGGAGGCATTTTTCCAATTGCTTTTGTATTTATTCGGCATTTCACCCAAAAAATCGGTGTCGCCATTGCAGATTGGTGCAAACCAAGAAACTTCTGCTCCTTCAATATCAGCAGAACGAACTTGTATATTTGTATTCATAGTAATCTTGTTTTATTGGCAAAACTCATAAAAGAAAGCTTCGGAAGTTTGCTTTATTTAGTCAACACCTCCGAAGTCTTCTATACTGCAATGTATCTTTTTTCAAAACAAAATCACCGAACTGAGGTTAAAATTTTTCCCCAAAAAGAAGATTTCTCTGTGCCATAAGCCGTCATGTACTTTCCCTTCAAAAATTGGTCAATATCCTGTACCGTCACTCTATTATCCTTGTTAACATCCAAACCCTTGTTCATTTCATAGGTTTTGGAGGGTGCAGCATACATGGTGTAGCAGTAGTCTTCGCCCAATGCCTTGGGATACAAAACCGCCAAATACAAGTCCGTCAAACTTTCGTATTGTTTGTACTGTTTGCGTTTGGCATCAAAATAAGCATAGACATAATCCAACTGTTCCACATGGTTGAGATTGCGGAGTTTGGCCGTTGTGATGTCGAAATCCTTTGCAGTTGTGGGCATGAATTGAATCAAACCCGTTGCTCCACTGCCTTTGTGGTTTGCCACCGAAGCATCAAAACGAGATTCTGAGTGCATCACCGCCATCAACCATTCAGGAGGCACGCCCAGTTTTCGGCTGATTTTGCGGACTTTTTGTTCAAAATCGCCCACATTGTGTACAAATGGTTCGGCAGTTTCAAGCAAATAAAGCCGCTGTGGTTCATTGTTCGTTTTTTCAACAGTCCAGTTACTGATACTGTAAGTTGCAAAATTGGTGAGTAGCAAAAATGCCAGAATAAATTTAAAATGTTGTTTTGCCCACACCTGATACACTCGTTTCCTATCAAATTTTATGAGATTCATCTTTCAAAGATTTAAGCAGTTTATAATAAAGTGTCCCTGTTCTCTACTAAGATACGGCAAAATCGAAAGGGTTGAAAATCTGTAACTTGACGACCTTGTGGATAAGAACAGAGCATTGAAGTACTTATTGAAGGATTGGTGAATGGGATGTTTACAAACGCATTTAAAGCCCTGCAAAGAATGTGTATAAGCAGTTATTGAAGGTGGATATCTTGTTGAAAAGAAAAAACACAAAAAACTGTACTGATTTCATCACTGAAAACACAAATTCAAAGGCAAAAAATGTTGATAAAAAAATAATTTCCCCATCTCAGGAACAAAAACCTATAGCATTGCGTTAATACCACAAATCAACTTAGTGTAAAAACAACACAATGAAAATATCCAATATTTACAACACTTCATTGAGTCTGCTCACCGATTTGTATCAGTTGACGATGGCTTATGGTTATTGGAAAAATGGCATTGCCGAGCAAGAAGCAGTTTTCCATCTTTTCTTCCGCAAACTTCCTTTCAATGGAAACTATGCTGTTGCATGTGGTTTGGAGACAGCGATCGCCTATATAGAAGCTTTCAAATTTGAAGAAGAAGACCTTCAATATTTGAAAACTTTGAAGGGCAATGACGGCAAAGCCTTGTTTGAAGAAAGATTCATTGATTTTCTTCGACACTCAGAATTGAGTTTGGATATTGATGCCATTGCAGAAGGAACTGTTGTTTATCCACACGAACCTTTGGTGCGGGTAAAGGGAGCGTTGTGGCAATGTCAGTTATTGGAAACGGCTTTGTTGAACATCATCAATTTTCAAACCCTCATTGCGACCAAAGCGGCAAGGGTCTGTCAGGCGGCAAAGGGAGAAGCTGTATTGGAGTTTGGATTGAGACGGGCGCAAGGAATAGATGGTGGTATCAGTGCTTCAAGAGCGGCTTATATTGGTGGTTGTGTATCGACTTCCAATGTGTTGGCGGGCAGATTGTTTGACATTCCTGTGAAAGGTACTCATGCACACAGTTGGGTTATGTGTTTTGATGAAGAATTGGAAGCCTTTGAAGCCTATGCTGCTGCAATGCCCAACAATTGTATATTTTTGGTGGATACCTATGACACGATTGAAGGTGTGAAAAAAGCCATTGTAGCGGGAAAAAAATTGCGGGAGCGAGGGTATGAAATGGTAGGAATTCGTTTGGATTCTGGCGATATGGCGGCTTTAAGTATTGCTGCAAGAAGCTTATTGGATAAAGCTGGTTTTCAGGATGCTGCAATCGTAGCAAGTAGTGATTTGGATGAATACAAAATCAAAGAGTTAAAAGAGAATGGCGCAAAAATCACCGTTTGGGGAGTGGGTACAAAATTAGTGACCGCTTACGACCAAGCCGCTTTGGGAGGAGTCTATAAGCTCGCTGCAATTCGAGACAAGTACACAAATGAATGGGAATACCGCATCAAACGTTCCAACACGCCTATCAAAACTTCCAACCCTGGCATATTGAAGGTTAAACGATATTCGGAGGGCAAAAATGCTTTTGCAGATGTGATTTACAATGAATTGGCTGAAGATAGCAGTAGAAATTTTGTGGAATTTGGTTCTGAGAGGGAAGTCCAAATTGAAAGCCATTTGAAGGAGGTTGATTTACTGCAAGCCATTTTTAGGAATGGAAAACGGGTCTATCAAAATCCCAGTATTCATGCTATCAGGAAACATTCGATTGCAGAAGTAAATCGAATGGGAGGTTTGAAGAACTATAAAGTAGGGCTTGAAAAATCTTTGCATGAATTGAAGGAGCAGATGCTGGGCAATAAAGTAAAATCAAAAAGCACTTTGCTATCTATTTCCCATATTTGAAGATAAAATGGTTTGATTTCTAAGGTTCAGGGAACTTTTTGGGAACAATTATTGTATGCTTACTTTGTTACTTTTAGAATAATTCGAAGTCTAAAAGATAAACCCAATTTTATTGATTTGACATACTAAAAAACACTTTATTGAGTTTTAACAGTATCAAATTATTTAACAAAACTTTAAAAATTTCTGTATGAAGTCTCTTAATTTATTAGCTCTTTTATTGTTAGGTAGTTTATTGTTTGTCAATACTGATGCAATGGCACAGACAAGCAGTGACGACTCTGTATTGAGCAAATTATACAACTACTTTTCAGGTGAAGAAGACAAGCAATCTTCTTTTTATAATAAAAAAAGCAAAAAAGCGGTCAATGTAACGATTGGCGAATTGGACTGGACAGATAAGTCAAAACTATCAGGTAGCCTTTTCAGTGCATTCAAAGGAAATGAAAGCCTGGAAGTAGATGAATTGTCATTTTCTCCTGACTTTGAAGACGGTTACTTCTACCTTTCTTTCAATAGTGAAGAAGAAGAATCCTTGAAAGTGATGATTTTGGATGTTGCAGGTCGTGAAGTTCACAACGAATCTTTGAATGATTTTTCTGGAACTTACGAAGCAATGGTTCATGTTCCTGCTGATGAAAAAGGCACTTACTTTTTGAAGGTTATTCAAGGCTTTGATTTGATGAACAAAAAATTGGTCATTAACTAAAACGACAGATAAATATTTTTGACTTTTAGATACGAATTCTAAGGGTCTGACTAAAAGGCGAGTATCCAATACTCGCCTTTTTTTAATGCTTTTTACACACATTTTTTAGCTATATTTGCCCACCCTTTTTAGCGGTTTATGACCACTAACTCCAACAAGAACACTCCTAATAACCTGACCATCATTCCTTTAAAAAAAATTTTAGGTATAGAGATTTATGTGGCAATATATAGCAAATTTTACCCTTCAATACAGGTTTCCTTTACTCTCTTCGGTTTTGGCACTGACAGTTTTTATGGCTTATATGGGCCGAAATGTAGAAATTGACTACCAATTTGCCCCAATTATTCCCCAGGAAGATTCTATCTACATTCAAAATCAAGAATTCCGAAAACGATTTGGCGAAGATGCCAACCTCATCATTGTAGGTTTGGGAAGCGATTCTTTTTTTGAAAAAGAAATGTTCAGCGATTGGTACGAAATGGGGAATAAGGTCAAAGCAGTTGAAGGAGTAGCAGGAATTATTTCGCCCGCCCACACCTCTATTTTGGTTAAAGACACACTGAACAAACGCTTTGAAGTCAAAGAGATACTCACCCAAAAACCTCAATCTCAATTAGAAGTAGATAGTCTAAGAGATTTGATATTCAATATGCCTTTTTATGAGGGATTGCTTTATACCGAGTCCAAGGATTTCTTTTTGATGGGAATTACCATTGGACAAGATTTTCTGAATAGCAAACAACGGGACGATTTGGTGCGGACTGTTTTGGCAGAAGCGAAGGTTTTTGAAGACAAACATCAGGTAAGGCTCAAGTATTCAGGACTGCCCTATATGCGAAATTTCACCACGACGGTTGTCCAAAGTGAAATGAAAATGTTCCTTCTTTTCTCTGTACTTATTGCGATATCGATTATTTGGCTGCTGTTTCGTTCCCTCAAAATTGTTGCCATGTCCCTTTTGTTGATGGGTAGTGGTATTATCTGGGTAATAGGATGGGTCGGCGTTTTTGGATTGAAAATCAACATTTTGACAGGTCTAATTCCGCCACTTATTGTGGTTATTAGTGTGCCGAATTGTGTCTATATGGTCAATCGGTATTTTTGGGAACTGGGCGAACATGGCGATAAAACACGGGCATTGAAAAGTACCACCCAACGAATCGGACAGGTAATATTTTATGCAAACTTGACGACTGCTATTGGGTTCTCGGTTTTCGCATTCATCAAGAGTAAAATGCTCCAAGAATTTGGAATAATTGCGGGTTTGAGTATCGCTGTTCTGTTTTTGATGACCATGATTGTCATTCCTGCTTTGCTGAGTATGATGTCTTTACCAAAAAAACGCTATACCGAAAACAAGTTGAATGGACTCGCACGTGCATTTTTGGCAAAACTTAGTGATTGGGTATTTACCCAACGCAAAGCCATTCGTTGGGTAAGTTTTCTCATTTTCTTGATGTCCTTGATGATGATTACCCAACTCGAAGAAAAGAGTTACATTTTCGATGTACTTTCGGAAGACAGTCAAGAGTACAAAGACTATAAGTTTTTTGAAGACAATTTAGGAGGTGTTTTACCTCTGGAATTGATGGTTGATGCCAAGAAGAAAAATTCTGTTACCAAATCAAGTACCCTCAAAAGGTTGGAAAGAGTAGAGAGAATCTTTGAGAAAGACAGTATTTTTTCCAAGCCCTTGTCCGTAGCCGATGGTTTCAAATTGGTGACACAGGCTTTTTACAACAACAATCCCAAATATTACCGCCTGCCCTCCAATCTTGACAAGAATTTTGTGTTTTCTTACCTCGCCAAAACGAAGGGAGAAGAAGGCAAAAACTTGATAGAATCTGTGACCGACTCAACTGGTCAATATGCACGTATCAGTGTGCAAATGAAGGACGTAGGTTCTCACAAAATGCCTGCGATACTCGATAGTCTCAAAAGCAAAATAGGAAAGATATTACCTCCCAAAGACTTCAATGTAAGTTATACTGGCACAAGTATTGTGGCTTTAGCGGGTTTTGATTACCTTATCAAGGGACTGATTAACAGTGTTTTGATTGCATTTATTTTAATTTCTTTGGTCATTGCGTTTTTATTCCGTTCTACCAAAATGCTTGTGATTGCCTTGATTCCCAATATCATTCCCCTGCTATTTACAGCTGCAATGATGGCGGCGTTCAAAATTTCGTTGAATCCTTCGACTGTATTAATTTTCAGTATTGCCTTTGGAATTTCGGTGGATTTCACCATCCATTTTCTCGCAAAATACCGCTTGGAAATGGAATATTGTGAGCAAGATGTCGTCAAAGCAGTGAGTGCTTCCATCAAAGAAACAGGCTTGAGTATGCTTTATACTGCTTTCATTCTATTCTTTGGTTTTGTCATTTTCACAGGCTCCGACTTCAAAGGTACGTTCTATTTGGGTTTACTTACTTCCATGACCGTTGTGATTGCGATTCTTGCGAATTTGGTTTTGTTGCCAACGATTTTGATTTACTTTCGGAACAAGGAAGGTGAGGCTTAAGCGAGTTTACCAATATACTTGTCCAACATTTTCAATATTTGTTTTTTTTGCGCCTTCAGCAAACTAACAATTTTGTATAAATCTTTCTTTTCTGTAGCATTAAAGGCATTGCTCACGCAATACTCCTTAGCATCTAAAGTCACGAAAAACCAACTTCGTCCAATGATATAGCAGCCATAAATAGGTATGTCTTTGTAATAATGAATAGGTTTGGGAATCAATAGATTAGAAACAGGAGGAGTTTTATGTAATTGTTGTGCAGCAAGCATTGCAGCCAATAATTGTGCTAAAGGCTCTTCTGAACCTCCAGACTCCTTCTTATACTCATGAATAAAAAAGAAAGGTTCTCTCGGATTGTTTTTTCCTGTAGCAACCACCCAATCCACTTTCCCTTTCAAAACAGTTTTTCCCGAAACAGCATACATATTTCGCTCTGAAAAAGCGGTAAGCAAATATTTATTGTCATCAAAATTGACCAACATAGTGATTGGATCAATCAGTTTTGCACGCAGCTCTGCTTCATTCCATGCTGTAATATTCTGTTCTGCATGTGTTCTAAATTTTTTGAGGTAGGCCTCTTCAAAATCTGAAAAAATACTTTCTGCCTCCATCCAGTTTTCCAGTAAACCACATTTATTCAATCGCTTCAAACCAAAGGTAAAAATCAAATCATCCTCTGTCCAATTTGCGAAAGTTTTATCTGAACTATTGTTTTGTCTATTCATCTTTCATTATTTTTAACGGAACAGTTTTTAGATAAAATACAAAAAAATGTACAGCAATGTTTCAAAAACCGCTTCAATGGCTTTGTTTTCTATGTTTGCTTCCTTCAATGCTTTTCGCAGAAGGGCTGCTTCCTTTTCTTCAATCCATTCCCAGCCTAAAAATTGTCAAAGAACTAGAGTCTCAAGACCATTTTGGACAAGCCTTCGAACTTCAATTATTGCAGCCTCTCGACCATGAGAATCCCAATGGAAAAACCTTCCAACAACGCATCTTTTTGTGTCACCATTCATCAAAGCACTCCGTTGTTTTGGAGACAGAGGGCTACAACCTAAGAAACCACAAAACTTTGGAATTGAGTCAAATGTTGCAAGCCAACCAGATTCAGGTTGAATACCGATACTATGGCAAATCCAAACCCGATAGTATTGATTGGAAGCACTTGACCAATCGCCAAGCCATTGAAGACCTTCACCGAATCGTGGCTATTTTCAAAGAATTTTAGTAAGCTCTCAATATTTGTTTGAAAAGAGAGGATACTTATGCCTTAGCCATTTTGGAAGTTCTTTCCATGATGATACTTAGTGGGTCAATTTCATTTTTGTTTTGTAGTCTGTCGAGTAGATACTCCCAAAAAGAGATGCC
>JBGCDY010001017.1:0-4180 GCA_045105835.1 Chitinophagales bacterium | reverse complement strand
AAAAAAGCGAGCCAGCCAATCCGACGGTGCAAGTAGTGAGAAAAGGAATCCGAGGCATTGCAGTCATCTTTCGAATACTGCAAGCCTAATTGCAACCAATAAATCAGTCGCAAACCGAAATAGAAGACCCGCTAAGATGGGGTGTTATTTCGGGGGTGTCAGACCGCATACGACTCGCCTGTTAAAGAAAATACTAAGTTAAGGGTTTTTTCTTATTTTTGTAGGCTTAAATTTTCCACATCTCATTCACCACCCATGAATTCATTCATAGCCTGTGAATTGGGAGTACCTGCAAAAAAAATAAAAAACAAGAATATGCCTGCTTATCCATTCAAAACCACCAGTTTAAACCAGGTAATGGTACTGGTTTTATTGGTGAGTTTCTTTTTGCAAACAGCGTGTACAGAACAGGGCAAGACCCCAAAAAGTTCCTCAAAAAACATTTCTTCTAAAACAAAATCAAAGGCAGAAGACGTAGAGTACGATGCCCCACTGTTCACCCTGCTCCCTTCTTCTGAAACAGGCGTGACATTTGGTAATTTTCTGCAAGAAGACATTTACAGCATCAACAATGTGTTGTCCTATGAATACTACTACATGGGCGCAGGTTTGGCAGTTGGTGACATCAACAACGATGGCTTGGCGGATATTTTCTTTTGCGGCAATAACGAAGCCAACCGATTGTACCTCAACAAGGGCAATTTCAAATTTGAAGACATCACCGAAAAAGCAGGCGTAGGCAGCAAGCGTTTTACATCGGGCGCAACGATGGCGGATGTCAATAACGATGGCTTGTTGGATATTTATGTAAACAATGCTGGTCCTTATAAGGATGAAGAATCCAAAGCCAACGAATTGTATATCAACAAGGGCGAAGGCAAATTTGTGGAAAGTGGAGCAGAATATGGAGTCGACAATGGAGATTGGTCGGTACAATCCGCCTTTTTTGATTACGACAAAGATGGAGATTTGGACTTGTTTGTTTCCAACCATTCGACCTATTTCAGAATACCACTTAATAAAGTTTTCAAGGACTTAGAAAACCCCGAAACACTCTACAAAATGTCGAGTAAATTCTACCGCAACGACAATGGCAAGTTCAAGGACGTGACACGAGAAGCAGGTTTGGTCAATCACAGCTATGGTTTGGGATTGGTCATTGCAGACATCAACGACGATGGCTATCCCGATATTTACCAAGCCAATGACTACTCCGTTCCCGATAGAATGTACATCAATCAGGGCAACGGAACATTTGTCGATGAGCAAAAAAGCCGCACCAAACACGTTCCTTGGTTTGGGATGGGCGCAGATATTTCGGACTTCAACAATGACGGACTTTTGGACATTGCTTCTGTGGATATGGCAGCAGCCGACCACATTAGAGGCAAAACTTTGATGGCTTCAATGGATTCAGATTTGTTTTGGGGCTTGGTCAATCAACTCGACCAACAGTACCAATATATGTTCAACTCATTGCAGGTGAACAATGGGAATGGAACGTTCAGCGAAATAGCAAACATGGCTGGCGTGGCAAAAACGGATTGGAGTTGGTCAGCCCTTTTTATGGATGTCGACAACGATGGCTGGAAAGATTACCTCATCTCGAATGGGATGCGCCGATATGCGCTTGACAACGATTTTAGAATCGCCATGGAAAAAGCCCGTCAAGAAGGAGGGGGAGTTGTTCCCAACGAAAAACGCCCCGAACTTTGGAGGATGATGCCCGAAGTGCCGCTTCCCAATATGATGTACCGCAACAATGGCGATTTGACCTTCACCGACAAAGCACCCGCTTGGAACATGGCGCAACCTTCTTATTCAACAGGCGCAGCCTATGCAGATTTTGACGGAGATGGAGATTTGGATTTTGTGATGAACAACACAGATACAGAGGCTTTTATTTATCGAAACAATGCCAGCGAATTGACGGGTAACAATTACCTTAGACTTCAATTGTTGGACGATGGCAAAAAAGCCAATACAATGAATGCGAAGGTCAACATCTACATCGGCGACCAAATCCAACACCAAGAATTGACCTATACCCGTGGTTATCAATCGGCTGTTGAAGAATTTTTGCACTTTGGTTTGGGCAAAGCCGAAAAGGTGGACAAAATTGAAGTGAAATGGTTGGATGGTAAAGAGCAAATTTTGATGGATGTGGCTGCAAATCAATTATTGAAGGTCGATAAAAAAGATGCCAAAACAGGTTCTCAAATTCAAAAGCTAAAAGTAGAAGGTCTTTTTGTGGAAGCGAATCTGCAAAAAATGGGTATAGACTTCAAACATGCAGAAAACCGCTATGACGACTTCAAAACCGAAATTTTACTACCTCACAAACAGTCTATGTTAGGGCCCTTTGTGGGCGTATCGGATGTGAACAAGGATGGTTTAGAGGATTTCTATGTAGGGGGTGCAGGAGGGCAAAGCGGGGCTTTGTACTTGCAGTCCGCAGATGGGACTTTTGCTGAATCCAATCAAGAACTATGGGAGGGGAGTAGGAACTCCGAAGATATGTATCCTTTGTTTTTTGATGCAGATAACAATGGCTATGATGACCTCTATATCGTGAGTGGTGGTGGTGGTGAAATGCAAGGGAATGAGGCTTTACTTCAAGACCGATTGTATGTAAACTTTGGAGAAAAAGGTTTTGCACAGGTCAAGGCTTTGCCTGATGATATGCAAAGCAGTGGGATGAAGGCGCAAGCGGCTGATTTTGATGGCGATGGTGATATGGATATTTTTGTGGGGGGACGCACGCTACCTGGTAAATATCCTTTTCCTTCTCGCTCTTACCTACTCCAAAACGACAACAAAAAATTCAACGATGTAACGGCTGAACTTGCTCCCGAACTGCAAGAAGCAGGCATGATTACCGACTTCAAATGGACAGATTTCAACAAGGATGGTCGAATGGATTTGATTGTGGTAGGGGAGTGGATGCCTATCAGTTTCTACCAAAACGAGGGCGGCAAATTCAAAAATGTGACCACAGAATATGGCTTGGGAGATTATACAGGCTGGTGGTACAGCCTTGAAGTGGCGGATATTGACGGGGATGGTGACGAAGATTTGATTGCAGGAAATGTGGGCTTGAACAACAAATTCAATCCTTCTTCCAAAAAACCTTTGCATCTGTATGCCAATGACTTTGATGGAACGGGTTCTTTCGACATCGTATTGAGCAAGGACTACAAGGGCAAATTGGTGCCTGTTCGTGGGCGAGAATGTTCGTCTCAACAAATGCCTTTTGTAGCCGAAAAATTCCCAACCTACAATGATTTTGCACACGCCGATTTGGAGGATATTTATGGCGAACAAAAACTGGATGCGTCTCTACACTTACAAGTCAATGATTTTCGCTCAATGGTCTTTATCAACAATGGTAACCAATCCTACACTGCAAAACCACTTCCAAATGAGGCGCAAATCGCTCCGATTAATGGGATTGTGGTGGTGGATGTGAACAATGACGGCAATCAAGATTTGGTAGTGGCTGGAAATATGTATCATGCGGAGGTCGAAACACCGAGATACGATGCGGGCAATGGTTTGGTGCTTTTGGGGGATGGCAAGGGCAATTTCAATCCTTTGAATGTTTTGGAGAGTGGATTTTTTGCGCCTAAAGATGTGAAAGATGTGGCTTTGATTCGATTGGGGGCGAAGAAGGAAATGGGGATTTTGGTGACGAATAATAATGGGGGGTTGCAGTTGTTTCGAGTTAGGGGGAATGATGGGGTGGCTTTGAAGTAAAGAATGAATTATGGCTTGTATCTATATAAATTCTATAGATTTTGACAGAGTAGTTGAAACGTTAGCCTTCTTAATGAGTGAAAATCTGGAACGGATAGAAATTGTGGATAATACAGAAAGAGATAATATTCTTTGTTCTTTTTTTAATCCCCAAAATGCTCTTCCTAACGGCTTTGCTATTAAAAATAAATTGAAAGGTAACTGGGTAGAAGTTGTTTGTAAAAGTGATAGCAATATGAAAGTATGGGCATCCCAAATTTCTACCTTGCTATCGACTCAAATCGTTGTTGTAGACTTTGGGGTTGATGGTGGGGAATCTTGTTTAGAATTGTATAGGAATGGAATAAGAATTAAAGAAATCACCATTCAAAACCTTTATTACCCTAAATTCGATTATGAAAATGAATACAATTATAGTAATTCA
>JBGCDY010001016.1:0-5103 GCA_045105835.1 Chitinophagales bacterium | reverse complement strand
ATTTGCTGATTTTGAAATATTTGCCTTCACCTTTTCTACTTCCGTTCCTCCACCCAGTAAGCCAGAAGGAAGCTATGTCAGAAACGCACTGCAAAATGGTCTCGTATTTGAGCAAAAACTGGGTGTAAACCCCTTCAAATTTGGTCTAATTGGAAGTTCTGATGGACACAATTCATCGGGCGCAGTTGAAGAAGACAATTATTTTGGCAAATTTGGTTCATTGGATGGTGATCCAAAATCTCGAATCATAGGCGATGATAAAAGATTCCTTCGAGCCAAGTACATGAGTGCCGCAGGTTTGGCAGGTGTTTGGGCAGAAGAAAATACCCGTGATGCTATCTATGAGGCATTGGAGCGAAAAGAGACTTTTGCTACTTCTGGACCAAGAATCAAGGTGCGATTTTTTGGAGGATGGGATTATAGTGAAGGCTCGTTTTCAACCGATGATTGGGTCAAAAATGCTTATCAAAAAGGAGTGTCAATGGGTAGTGATTTGACCAAAACATCAAAGGATGAAAGCCCTTCTTTTTTGGTTTGGGCAGTGAAAGATGCCGAAGGCGCAAATTTGGATCGCATACAGGTTGTGAAAGGGTGGGTAGATGCAGAGGGCAAAACCTACGAAAAGATATTTGATATAGTTTGGTCGGACAATCGGGAGTTGGATGCTAAGGGAAAACTCCCCCCAGTTGGCAATAGTGTAAACGAAAAAGAGGCGACTTATACCAATGACATTGGAGCAGTTACGCTTCAATCGGTTTGGAAAGATCCCGAATTTGATGCTGCACAATCGGCTGTTTATTACCTGCGTGTGCTAGAAATACCCACTCCAAGATGGAGTACTTATGATGCTAAAGCAATGGGTATCAGTCCTCCTAAAGATGTGGACAAAACGATTCAAGAACGTGCTTGGTCTTCACCAATTTGGTACACTGCAAAATAAGGTGGTGATTAGTTGATTGGTGATTAGTAACTGAAAAAAACTAAGATGCTACTTATCAGATACTTAAAAGCCAAAAGAGTGGTTTGACTTTTCTTTATTCCTTTGCAGTGATTCAATCAGCGAATACATCTAATTCGACTTGTAAGAAACCTTACATTTCGTTGAAGCGAAAATATTTATATTTGCCAATTCAATTCTCTTTGATTTACCAGTTAAATACTTCAATAATGACATCAAATCAACTGTTTACAAAAACGTGTATCGCTTTTGTAGTTTCAGCACTCCTATTTTTCACAACTGCTTGTGAAGAAGTACCTCCTTTGATTGATTTTAGTGAGCCTCCTCCGATTGACTTGACTTGTGCAGATAAATTCAATCTTGATGAAGGAGAATTTTCCAAGACCAATACAGATTTTGTAGCCAGTGGTGATTTGCCAGAGGCGCAATGCAAAATGGTTTTGATTGAGGAGTTTAGTGGTGTAAGGTGTGTGAATTGTCCTGCGGGACACGAGACGACTGCTCAAATTTTGGCAGAACGTCCAGATGAAATTGCTGCAATGACTATACATGCTGGTTTTCTGTCGACACCTTATCCCGAAAACAAAGAAAATTATGTGCTTGAAGAAGGTACGTTTTTGTTTGACTTATTCCAAACAATTGCTGTTCCTGCGGCTTCTGTTGACCGAGTAAAATACGATGGAGAAGATTTTGTTTCATTGATTAACAGGAATGTATGGGCAGGTAAGGCAAATCAACGCCTAGACCTTGAGCCTCCAATGAACCTTTATACACATTATGACTTCGATGCTGCAACGAGAGAGCTCAAAGTATATGTAAGAGCGCATTACTTACAAGCTTTTAATCTCACCAATCATCTATTGAGTGTCAGCCTTCTGGAAAGCCATATCATTGATTATCAATTGATTCCCGTTGATGGTGGTTCCAGTACGATTCAGCCAGATTATGAACACAATCATGTACTTAGAGCCATGCTCACTCCTGCTTCAGGCGTTCTTTTGGATGTAGATCGAGTAGCGGGAACGGTTGTAGAGCGTGTTTTTGAGACTACTTTACCAGCCAATTGGAAGGTAGCAGATATGGAGTTGATTGCATTTGTACATGAAGATGTTACAAACCATGTTTT
The DNA here is from genome assembly GCA_045105835.1 of Chitinophagales bacterium. GTDB lineage: Bacteria > Bacteroidota > Bacteroidia > Chitinophagales > UBA2359 > JAUHXA01. The sequence continues at coordinate 3,019 of JBGCDY010001016.1, read as the reverse complement.
ACAAGTTGCTAAAAAACACCTTGCAGCAGAGTAATTTAAAACTCAAATGCAAAGTGCAAAAACATTTGACTACTCAAATTCTCATTCTTCAATAGCTAAAACTTCTCTTCAATGAAAGCACTTCAAATGTTGAATAAAATATCGGTTGCCTTTTTCGTTCTTGTACTGGTGTTTTTCACCAATGCATGTACCGAAATATCTCCATACATCAACTTTGATGATTCTCCACCTATCAATTTGACTTGTGAAGAAAAAGCAAATATCAGCGCAGATAATTTTTCAAGAACCAATACCAATTTCATTTCCAATGATTTGCCAGGGGCTCAATGTAAAATGGTTTTGGTTGAGGAGTTTAGTGGAGTCAGGTGTGTTCGATGTCCAGCAGGTCATGAGCGGGTTGCAAAAATACTTGAAGACCATCCTTTTGAAGTAGCGGCTGTCACCATGCACGCAGGTTTTCTGTCGGAACCTTACCCCGAAAACAAAGAAGACTATGTCTTAGAAGAAGGCATTTTTCTCTATGATTTTTTTCAAGGAATAGCCCTTCCTGCTGCTGCAATTGATAGATTGAAGTATGGTGGTGAAGATTTTGTAGCGATTGTCAATACGAATGCATGGTCTGGTAAAATCAACCAAAGATTGCTGCTCACCACTCCTATCAACCTTTATACCGATTATGAATACAATCCATCCAGTCGAGAACTTCAAGTTTTTGTGAGGGCACATTATTTGGAGTCTTTCGATGCTTCTGCTAATCACTCACTAACCGTCAGTCTTTCGGAAAGTAAAATCATTGATTACCAGCTTATTCCTAAGGGAGAAAGTTCAAGTGAAATAATAGCTGACTACGAACACAATCATGTATTTAGAGGAATGCTTACCCCTTCTTCAGGTATGACTTTGGAGGTTGAAAAAACAAGAGGCATGGTGGTAGAACGGGTTTTTAGCAAGGTTTTACCTGAACATTGGAAGGTTGAAAACATAGAAATCATTGCTTTTGTGCATGAGACTTCAAATGATGAGGTACTTCAAACTGCCAAAAAGCACCTTGAAGTAGAATAAATAAAAATGCAAAGTGCAAATTCAAGAGCTCTTTGATTTGGAGTTTAAACCTATAACTATTTCATTAAAAAAGGCTTTGAATCAATGGATTCAAAGCCTTTTTCTTTTGTAATTCTTCCTTCAAAATTGTAAATCACACTACAGAAATATTTCAAACTCAGCTCTCTCCTTTACAAAAAATTGATTGAGTTTATATTTGCATTTTCCTTAATTCCCTCTGCTTCTCCCTCGAGTTGTCCCACTATTAGAAGGTGTCCTACCATTGTCGTATCTACCTGGAGCAGAAGATTTTGGCACAGCACGAGGCGATACTTCATTCTTACCTTTGCCAATAGAGATACTGCTGATTTGTTTGTACTTCGCTTTATTTGCAGGGTCAATTTTTACGATGGCACTGTAAGCCCTTGATTTTTCGGGAGCCGATACTTCCTCTGATGCAAAAATGTTCAATATTTCATCTGACTTTGCTTCAATAAATATATCGATAATCATGGAGTTTGGCATGTTCTGATTGACCTGTTGTATCAACTTCAAAGAATTGTTAAGCGCAGTTCGAGCTTTCTTTTGATCAGTAGAAAGCATATCCAAACCATTGAGGTGGTAATCGTAGTAAGCCTTTCTTAGGTTTTTGAATTTATTGCTCATCAAATTTTCAATCAACCAATAACGATTCCGATTACCATCAAACGCTGTCCAACCTTTGCTTTTATTTCGTGCATTTTGAGCGTTGTTTACAATCGCTTGTGCTCTCAAAAAATAAGGATTTCCCCCTTCTGGCGAGAAGGTATCATAATCCAAGCCAATCGCAATGTAGCTATAGTAAGCCAACATTCCTGTCAATTCCGAAAGGTAGGCATTGTCATTGTACTCCAAGGGCTGAAATTCGGAGTATTCAAATGTCCAGTTCTTGTCTTGGTAATTGAACATCACGGTATTGTAGCTCGAATTGTACACAGGTCTATTGGACTGCAAAACAATACTCGCATTGAAGCGATTGGCAGCTAATTCTTCCGTAATGGTAATCAAAAAACTACACTCAATACGCTCTTGGGTTTGAAAAACATCATTTGTCCATTTTCGAGTATTCAAAAATTCTTGAATATCACTCTCTAATGTTTTGAATATCTTAGGGTCTGCCAACTGCAATCTTGGGGTTTGTATGACCACTTTTGCATTGAGTTCTTGCGCCAGTAATTTCCCTGTTGTAAAGAGCATTAATAAGAAAAGTATGCCTATATTTCGTTTCATGTTTATGATTAGTTGAAGAAATGAATGAAAGTTGATGCTTTGACCGCATCAAGAAAAGCTTCAATAGTCTCTTTTTGCAGCAAATCCGCACAGAGTTTTGTAATTACAACAATGCGTTTTTCATTTCTAAGACCTTCTGAATGATGTCTTCTGCTGCCTCCCTTTTTGACTTTAACTCAAATTCTTGCAGCTTATTGTGCTTGTCTAAGATAGTAATTTTATTGGTATCGAGTTTGAAGCCTGCCCCTTTATCCCTCAGAGAGTTCAAAACAATAAAATCAAGGTTCTTTTTTTGAAGTTTTCTTTGGGCATTTTCCACTTCATTATTGGTTTCCAGTGCAAAGCCAGCCAGAGTTTGTGTTGTCTTTTTGGTTTTACCCAAGGTTGCCAAAATATCTTTGGTGCGTTTGAGTTGAAGCGTCATACCTCCATCCGTTCCCTTCTTTTTTATCTTCGTATCACTCACATCAAGTGGGGTAAAATCGGCAACTGCTGCCGCCAAAATAGCCACATCACTTTCTTCAAAACGGGCTGTCGTGGCTTCAAACATTTGCTGAGCTGTTCTTACCGCAACGACTTCAATGCCTTTGTAGCGAGGTCTAAGGCTTGTAGCACCTAAAACTAAAGATACAGATGCCCCATGCTCAAAGGCAACTTCTGCCAAAGCAATTCCCATTTTTCCACTGGAATGATTGCCTATAAAACGAAC
>JBGCDY010001015.1:0-2479 GCA_045105835.1 Chitinophagales bacterium | reverse complement strand
GCCTTACCGTTATTTTTGGAGCACGGGAGAAAAGGATGTATTGGAGATTGAAAATTTGGCAGCGGGAAATTATACGGTAACGATTGAAGATGATTTTGGCTGCAAAGTGGTTTTGGGTGAAACGCTTAACGAACCCAATCAGCTTGACTTCAATGCTGTATTTACCGACCCCAATTGTGAAAATTTTGAATCGGGAATATTGGAGGTTGTAGAGGTGAATGGAGGAACAAACCCCTATCTTTTTGGGTATTCCAATGATGAGTTTGCAGAGGAAAAGGTATTTGCGAATTTGCCAGAAGGCACATACACCTTGACCGTTCGGGATGCAAATGGTTGTGAAGCTGATACGACTGCTGCAATTACAGCACCGACTATTCCAACAGTTGATTTGGGGGAAGATGTAGCGATTATTTTAGGGCAAGAAGTAACTTTTTCTATTGAATCGAATGCTTCTTTGGAGAATATTGAATGGTTTTCTACGGGAGACTTGGATTGTACAAACTGCTTGAGTCAAACGGTACAGCCTTTTTTGACGACTACTTATTTGGTGGAATTGTTGGCGGATAATGGTTGTGTGGTAAGAGATTCGGTGAGGATAAGTGTCGAAAATGGTCGGAGAGTTGTGATTCCAAATGCCTTTACTCCAAATCAGGATGGGGTGAATGATGACTTTACTATTTTCGGAGGACCAGAAGTAAGCACTATTCGCTCATTGCAGGTCTTTTCAAGGTGGGGCGAAAAGGTGTTTTTCCAATCTGATTTTCAACCCAGTGATGGAAAACTTGGGTGGGATGGTTCTTACAAACGCCGCCCTGCTCAAAATGGTGTATATGTTTGGTGGGCAGAAATCGAATTTATTGACGGAGAAGTGTTGATTTACAAAGGCAATGTGACGCTTTTGAAGTGAGTCTTGTTGAACCGAGATTTTAATTTGGTTTGGAAAGTGTGATTATTTGTAGTTTGAAAATTTAATTTTAAATGCAACCTTTGTCTATTGTCTTGCACCAATTAACTTGACTGATCTAATATCCTATAAGATGAACCATTTTTTCTACAAACCACTGATTGTTTTGCTGCTCTTAGGCTGTTCGGTTGCGCTTTTGGCTCAACCCCAACCTTGTGGAGATCCACCTGTAATGACTCCTTTTTGCAGTTCGACATCTGTGAATGCTTGTGTGATTTGTGATATTGATGGTTTTACGGGGGTAAACAATGGAGGAAGTTCGGGAGAAGCTCCTCCAGGTTTTTGTACTTCTACGGTTCACAATGGGCGTTGGATTGCTTTCATTGCAGGCAGCGAAAGCTTGAAGATTCGGCTGAGTGTGGCGAACTGTCAATCGGGCTGGGGCTTGGAATTGGGGATTTATGCAGGCACAAATTGCAGCAATTTCCAGTTGGTTTCCAATTGTAATGGGAGTGTTAACGAAAATACAAGTGCTATTTTTGAGAGTAATACTCCTTTGACCATCGGGCAGTATTATTACATCGTGATGGACGGGAATAATGGAGATGTCTGTGAGTGGACTTTTGATGTTTTGGAGGGAAGTACGGAGGTGAGTGCACTGACAACTTCGGGAATTATTTCGGGCGAATTGGAGACGTGTCCGAGCAAATTGTATGAGTATGCAACGACAGGAGAACTGGGCGCAACCGAATTCCAATGGACAGTAGATGGGGCAGTTGTGCAAGACAATGGCTCGAATACTTTTGCGCAAAGATGGCAAAACGATGGTACGTATGAGCTTTGTGTGACTGCCTTCAATGCCTGTGATGGCGCTCCTCAGACCTGCCAAACGGTTGAAGTGGTGAGTCCTGAACCGACTTTGTTTGACGAGAAGATTTGTATTGATGAAAGTTTTGTGGTCAATGATACGATTGAATTGAATGTGACGGGTAATTATGAATTTGTCTATCCTGCAGCAGATGGCTGTGATAGTACGGTTTTGGTAGAATTGGAGGTCATTGAATCCACCTTTACGGAAGTGACCGCCAATATTTGTGAGGGTGACAACATTTTTATAGGCGATACGCCTTATTTTGAAGTGGGGCAATATACAGAGGTTTTGCAGAATGTGGTGAGTTGCGACAGTACAGTGACGCTGAATCTGGGTATTGTCATTTGTGAAATGAAAGGCGCAATCAACGAAGTTCCTTTGGTTTGTTTTGGGGAAGCTTCTGGACAGTTAAATTTTGAAGTAACAGAAGGAACACCTCCCTTCAATTATACTTGGGAACGATTGGGAGCTACTCAAACGGGAAATGGTACATTGAACAATGTCAATGAATTGGTCAACCTTTCAGGATTACTACCAGGTACTTACCTCATCACCTTCAATGATTCCTTCGGAAACGATTTGATACTTGTTGAAGCAGTGACAGAGCCGCCTATTTTGACCGCAGAATTTACTGCTTTGGACTTCAATGGGGTGAATGTATCTTGTTTTGAAGCAACAGATGGAGGACTTGAAATAGCCGCTTC
>JBGCDY010001014.1:0-2586 GCA_045105835.1 Chitinophagales bacterium | reverse complement strand
GGGTCAGAATCTACAATCACCACATTCGCACCAATGATGGGAATTTGGGTGTCGTAATCCACGACTGTTCCTCGAATGGTCTGAGACAGATTCGTAGTTCCGTCTTGTGCAAATATTTGATTTTTGTTAGGGTATAGGCATAGGAAACCCATGATGATAAAAATAAGATTTTTCATTGGTTACAGGAATTTTTGATTTTATAGAGAGAATAGATTAATCGTGTAAGAACACACGAATCCCATCCATCCCTACAAATAATAATAAGGGTTTAACAATTTATTTATTGTGTTTATTTTTTAAATACAATTACAGTCGAAGTAAACGAAATAGAATTAAAACATTGAATACCAACAAAAACACAGAGTCTAAAAATCCACCTTCCAACTCAACACAGGCAGCAATCCATTCCCTTTATAAACCCTAACTTCTTGACTTATGCGGTCATAATATTCATACAATAAGTTCTGATACATGGTAACATTCAGCAAGTCCAATCGCCATTCATGTGTTACATTGTTTTTGTTACGGCGGTAACTCAACTGCACATCTAAACGTCTATAATCAGGAAAAATCTCCTGGTACGCACGCCCAAAGTCATAGACTTCTGTTCCCTTAAATCGAGAATATTCCAAGTCGATTGGCACATATCGCCTTCCTCCCGACCAAGTACCTCTCACATTTAGCCCAAAAATATTCTGTTTATTTGCTCCTAAATGAAACTCCTTCCCGAATAAGAAATTGAAGTTTCGTCCACTATCAAAAGGAGTGTTTCGGCGAACACCATCCAATATTTTATATTTCGCCTGAAACAAAGAAGCACTCACCAAAAAATAGTATTCATCTGCAAAAAATCGCTCCAAAGTAAACTCCAAGCCATAATTGCTGCCCTTCCCTTCGTTTGACAATTCTCTCGTAGTAAAACCATCCTCCAAAATAATGGCAGAAAAAAGACTCAAAGGATCTTTAGACACAGGTACATTGAACAAACGCTGGAAATAAGTCTCTACCTTCAAATGCAATTTTGGACTAATATACCTGTCATACCCCAACACAAAATGATGCGATTTGGTCAAGTCCAAGTCTCCATTGAACTGCAATACCGTTCCATCATCTTCTATTTTATTCGCAAGGTAGTATTCCAAAGATTCTATTCGACTGTGCAAACCATAGCCCAGACTCAGGCTACTTTTTTCGTTTAGCTGCCATTGAAGCGCAGCACGAGGCTCTACACTCACCTTGTCATTCAAGCCAAAATACAAAGCATGAATTCCACTTACCAATGTCCAATCTTTTGCCAACCGATACCTCCAACTGCCATAGCCTTGCAGCATATTTGTAGTGCCTTTGCTATTGAAAATCGAAAAATCATTGAAAGGAAACTCTGAAAAAATATTCAATGCACGGGTATTGAAGTTGTAGCGCCAATTGGTATAAGTCAAGCCTGTTTCCAACACATTTCGCTTGTTGATTTTACTATTCAAAACCACATTTGCCTTCACAAAGGTCTTTTTCAATTTTTCATTGTAATCAAAACTCGGTTCAAAAAGCAGCTCATCTTCTGAATCACTGATTTTAGTTCCCGACAAAGAAAGTGTTGATTTCAGATAAGTTTTGTCATTGAAGATGTGCAAATTAGACAGCCCCAAAACTCCCATTCTTTCTTTTTCAACGTCTAAAAAATTAGAGCCAGATATGTCAAATACTTCCCAATGACTGCTTTTCCCACCAATTCCATAAAGCGAAAAATATCCTTTTTGCGTAGGAAAATGGAACTTGAATGCAATATCTTGATAATTTGTATGATCTCCTTCACCTGCAATTTTCACTCCCAAACGATTCAACAATGCCAAAGTAGAATAGCGGTAATTCACCAAATAAGAAGCACCACCTTCCTTACTAAAAGGACCTTCTATAGCTGCTTCAACTCCCAACATTCCAACCTGTGCAGTATATTCTCGTTTTTCGTTGTTCCCAGTCCGAAGCTGCAAATCAAACACTCCCGAAAGCGCATTTCCAAATTCGGCACGAAAAGCTCCTGTGTAAACAGCAGAACGCGCAACTACATGCGTACTCAATATTCCAATTGCTCCATTTGAACTGCCTTCCGAAGCAAAATGATTGGGATTGGGAATCTCTACTCCCTCCAATCTCCACAAAACGCCTCGTGGAGAATTGCCCCGAATAATCACCGCATTCTCTTCCAAATCACCTCCTCCCATCACACCTGCATAAGCAGTTACTGCCCTAGCAGGGTCACTGATTCCAGCAGCATACCTTTTGGTCTCTTCAACAGACACCGAACGTGCGCTGATCAAAGCCATTTCATTGATGGGCTTGGCTTTCTGCCTATTTGTCGCATTTACTTCAATTGCCTCCATTTCAATGAACGATTCCTGCAATCCTATTTCCAAAACCAATTCTTTGCCCGCACCAATCAATACATTAGAAAGCGTTTTCGACTCATAGCCAATGTAAGAAACAAGCAACATGTGCCTTCCAACCGCCACATCAGGCAATTTAAAATAGCCATCCAAATCCGTCACGGCTCCCATAAAAGGCTCAGAATCTTTGACCACGACATTTGCC
>JBGCDY010001013.1:0-4398 GCA_045105835.1 Chitinophagales bacterium | reverse complement strand
AAGAAAAAATATCCGCTTTGTGGTAGAGTAAGGCGGCATAGGCTTTTTTGCCATCTCTTCCCGCTCGTCCAGCCTCCTGATAGTAGGCTTCTAAACTTTCAGGTAGGTCTACATGCACAACTACACGTACATCAGGTTTGTCAATTCCCATTCCAAAAGCATTGGTACAAACAATAATGCGTCTTTGGTTTTTAATCCACCTGTCCTGTTTGTCGGATCGAGCTTTGGCATCCAAACCTGCATGGTAGAAGTCGGCACTGATGCCATTCTTTTGCAGTAAATAGGCAATATTTTTGGTCTTTTTGCGACTGCGAACATAGACAATGCCTGTGCCTGGTACGTTTTGAAGGATTTGAAGCAGTTTTTTGATTTTGTCTTCTTCAAAAAAAACAGAGTAGGAAAGGTTGGAACGGGTAAAACTTTTTTCGAATACTTTTCCGCCCTTAAATGCCAATTTTTCCTGAATGTCTTTTTGGACTTGTTTGGTCGCAGTAGCCGTCAATGCCAAAACAGGAATGTCGGGCAACAGCTCACGGGTTTCTGCAATTTGGAGGTAAGGTGGGCGAAAATCGTAACCCCATTGAGAAATACAATGTGCCTCATCAATGGCCAATAAACTCACATTGAGGTTGGGCAATCGAGCCCTAAAAAGTTCAGTTTGGAGGCGTTCTGGTGAAAGATAGAGAAACTTTGTATTGCCATAGGCGCAATTGTCAAGAGTACGTTCTATTTCGGTTTTGGTCATACCCGAAAAAATAGCTGCTGCCGAAATATTGCGTTTGCGAAGGTTGTAAACTTGATCCTTCATCAAGGCTATCAAAGGCGAAATTACCAAACAAACGCCTTCCTGTGCCATTGCAGGCACTTGAAAACAAATGGATTTACCTCCTCCTGTAGGCATCAACGCAAGTGTATCGTGTCCTTGCAAGACAGAGTTGATGATGTCTTCCTGCAAAGGGCGAAAGCTGGAATAACCCCAATATTTTTTCAGTATTTCGTTGATGGTCAAATTTCGAATAATTGAAAACAAGGAAAAAAAGTCATTTACTACAAAGTGCCTCGGCAAGTCATTGAAAATTATTCACTCATAAAACCCTGAACAATGCCTTTCAGTACGCCAAAAAACTTCAACAATCCACTTTGTTTTTCTTTGGCACAAGTCTTCATGTTTTCTTTTTGGTTGCTAAAACTTTGCAGCACTTCTTGGGTAATGGCTTCCCTGTTTTGTTCCAACTCTGCTAATTCCGATTCTCTACCTACAAATCGGTCTTGAAGGTCTGCATATACAGGCATAACAATGCACTCACATTTCAAAATATCCATTTTTTCGGGTTTGCAGTGTTTGGCTCTCAATTCCTCAATGGTATTTTTTTTGAACATTTGCTCCAAACCTGGCTCTATTACATCTTCGATACTGCCACCAAAAAAGAACATATATCCCAAAAACATGACTCCTAAAAATAGGGCGATTTTGAAAACAGCTTTGGCAATTTTGAAGATGATCCACAGCCCAACAAAGGCGGCTACGGCTAAAAGTATCATTTGCATGGAATCCATAGGCATAGGTTGAAAATTAAAAATTAACAATAAAAATACGAATGAGGGTTTTGGGCTGCAAAGTTAAACATTTTTAGAGCCAGTCTGCAAAAATCTCTTTGACTTGTGAGTAGTAGTTTTAGATTTTTCAATTTTCTTTTTGGGAGCTTGACGAACAGATTGAAAGGAGTTAGTAGATTCCTCGATGTTTGGATTGTTTTCAGCCTCATTCAATTTTGTTGGGCTAAAGTTTGATTTTATACGCAACGGATTGTATGCCTATCAACGTTCTACATTCATAGAAAAAACAATTGTACATATTGACACAGAATACCACAACAAAAAATAAAGCCTTTCTCTAAAAAACTTAAATCAGAATTCATGAGACAACTACTTAAAATTTCTTTTTTTTTAGCATTTGTGATAAGCCAAACAGCTTATGGTCAAATGAGTATTGGCATTTCAACAGGATTGAATTATTCCACCAATAAATTTGATGAGGTAATCTATGCGAGTCCAAAAGCTCGAACAGATTTTTTCATTGGAGTCTCTCCAAGTTTTTCAATAAGTGAAAAAATCAACCTTTCTGTCACTACACAATATAGCCGAAAGGGGTATCAAAATGAGAATGATTGTATGCTTTGCAGTTCTGTTGGCTTGGAATATAGAAGTTCCTATATAGATGTGATTCCTGAAATCGAATACAAATTACTTGGTTTTTTGACAGCGGGAGTGGGATTCAATTATGGATTCTTAATAAACGAACAATCGAGATTTGAAAACAACAAATGGTCTGAAATTCAAGAATTGATTAGCCCCAGTGATTTTGGATTGACAGGGAAGTTGAAAGTAACACACAACAATTTTTTTGGTTTGGTTCGCTACAATTTTGGCTTAAAAAATATTTCGAACATCTCCTTTTCAGATGAGAATGGGGATTTAATTGTCGGTGTCAAACAATACAATCGAAACCTTCAATTGGGGGTTGGTTATGCCTTCAATGCGAAGAAAAAATAGAAGGAATCTTCACGAATTGAACCCCAATTAAAATGAATCCTAAGACTAAAATATACAAAGACAAACTCATTATTTTAAGTTTAGGCTTCATTTGTTTTACCATAATTGGAACATTGTCACATGAATATGGACATATTTTTGTAGCACAGAAACTCGGTTATACAACGCAGTTGCATTATGGGAGTATGAGTTGGTATGGAGGTAATCGAGAAGAAACCTCAAATATTTATAAAGAATATAAAAGGAAATCAAATCTCAATTGGATTTTCCGAAGCAAGAGGAATGGGAGTTTCTTAAATCAAAAAACGTAGTAGATGCCTTGAAAATAAGCTTGGGAGGTGTGCTACAAACAATTCTCACAGGAACATTTGGGCTCTTATTTTTGATTTTTCGATATCGTAGAATCGAAAAATACGGATTGAAGTTTATTGATTGGCTGGGCGTTTTTTTATCCCTATTTTGGTTAAGAGAAATTTTCAATTTACTACTCGGTATTGCAGGCGAAATCATCAATCCCAATGGGTCTTTTTTTGGAGGAGACGAAGCCAAAATTTCGAGCTTATTGAATTTACCCATAGGCACATTTTCTATCATTTTGGGAACAACAGGTTTGGCTGTTTCATTATTTGTAGTCTTCAAAATAGTGGACAGGAAACTCCAAGCTACGTTTATACTGAGTGGATTACTTGGAGGTGTTTCTGGGTTTGTATTGTGGATGATGATTCTTGGTCCCAAGATATTGCCATAGGTTTCAAAAGCCTTGTATTGAAGCCCCAAAATTCTTACTTTTTCTCTTCAAAATGCTTCAAAATTGCCATTGCTTGCCTCTTTGTTACCACCTTCAATAAAGCCTCTTCATTGGCTTCCTTAATTTTTTTGATGGATTTAAAATGCTTGAACAATTTATCCGAAGTTTTTTTGCCTACTCCAGGAATACTTTCCAATCCAGAAGTCATGGCTTCTTTGGAGCGAAGTTGACGGTGGAAAGTAATCGCAAAACGGTGGGCTTCATTGCGGAGGTGTTGGAGGAGTTTGAGGGCAGGAGAACGTTTGTCGATGTGGAGGGGAATCGGGTCGTTGGGAACATAGATTTCCTCCAGTTTTTTGGCAATACCTACAATCGCCAATTCCGAGTAAATTTCTAATTTTTTGAGGCTCTTAACCGCAGCACTTAGTTGCCCTTTTCCGCCATCAATAACAATCAATTGTGGGAGTTCCCGTTTTTCGTCCAACATCCGCTTGTAGCGGCGGTAAACAATTTCTTCCATTGAAGCAAAATCATCTGGTCCAACGACTGTTTTGATGTGAAAATGTCGGTATTCTTTCTTTGCAGGCTTGGCATTGCGAAAAATGACCATTGAACCAACAGGAAAATGCCCCTGAATATTGGAGTTGTCAAAACACTCAATGTGGATAGGAACCTCTTTCATTCGGAGGTCTTTCTTCAATTGGGTCAAGATTTCAAAGCGTTTATCGTTTGGATTGGAGCGGGCTTCTGATTTAAGTTCTTGTTGTTTTCGGTAGTAAAACGCATTTTTCTGAGCCAAATCCATCAGCTTTTTCTTATCGCCAATTTTTGGTATGGTAATTTTGAGTTCTTTGTTTTGCAGAGTGACCTTGAACGGCAACAACAACTCTGTAGAATTACTTTGTACTTGAGTCCTTATCTCGTGTATGGCGATTTTGAGGAGTTCCTTGTCGCTTTCGTCCAGTTTTTTTACCAATTCTATCACCTTCGTTTGGATAATCGAACCATTCACAATAAAGAAAAAACTCACATAAGCCTTGTCGCTTTCTTCGCTTCTGAGAATGTTAAAAACATCTACATTGTTGATTTTGGGATTG
>JBGCDY010001012.1:0-6616 GCA_045105835.1 Chitinophagales bacterium | reverse complement strand
GGGCAAGTTGATTGGAATTAAGTGAGAAGACAGAAGTGGGATGTAAGAAGTGAGATTTTAAATTATTTATTGTCAGAAGATTAAGTGCCTAATCAAAAGTAATCGGGTATTGTTTTTTACTAAACCGTTGAATACAAAAAGACTTATCTTAAGTCTTGCGTCTTTAATCTTTTGTCTCAGTACTTAACAATCTTATTGATTGAAGTTAATCTTGTTCTACCACTTACATTAAAAAAAACAAAAGCCTTTATTTTCATGATTTGAAAATAAAGGCTTTTGATGTTTAGTTTTACTTCAATAGAAGCATTGAAGTGAATTTATTCTTTAGTCAATCTCTAATTTTTTCTTCAATACCAACAAAGGTTTTTTGCCATGCAAAGCAATCTTCCTTGTCAAACTGGGGTTGAACAAGCGCTCCCAAAAAGTTTCTTTTTCTTTGAACATCACCAAAATATCAATTGCTTCGGCTTCGATATAATGCTCCAAGCCTTCTACCGTATCATTTGCAGTCACAAGGTCAAAGACGACTTTACCTGCCTCTTCGCTTGTGATGAAATGCCTCTTTAACTCACTCATGCGGCTTTCATCCTCAGTCGTTGGGCTACCTTCTTCACTGATATGTACCACATGTACCGAAGCGTCAAAAAGTGCTGCAAACTCCAATATCTCCTTCAATGTCTCAACATCTTCCGTATTGAAATCAGAAGCATATGCCACTCGGTGAATGCCATGATATTCAGCATCGGCAGGAACGGTCAGAACCGCACACCCCACATTTTCAATCACATTGGAAGTAGTTGTACCGAACAATCTGTCTGCCAAATTATCGACACCATCTGTTCCCAGTACAATCAAATCTGGACTTTCTTTTTTGGATTCATGTACAATTTCATCAACCACCAAACCTTCAATTAGTTTGTGATTGATAGGTACGTGTGATAGGTTTTCTTCAGTGGCTTCTTGGTGGATTTTCTCCGTAAACTTTTTGTAATGCTCTTCTTCTCTTGTCTCTTGATTCTCCAAAATGGATTGTGTCAACTCCACAGGTGTACCCATTTCTAAATTAGAAATTTTGAGACTGTAAACATGCAAAGTCATAATGCTTGCGTCCTGTTTGGCTGCAATATTTAGTGCATATTTGAATGCATTGACTGCATTTTCCGAAAAATCAGTAGGAACTAATAATTTGTTCATTGTTTTGAACTTTAATGCTCAGGAATGAAAATCAAAATAAGAATTAAAAAGTACTTCAATGATAGCTTTTCAATACTTATTTTGAAGTGTTTCTACTTTATCTACGCAGCTTTGGTCAACCAACCTGCATTGACACTTGAAGGCTGAATAGCATTGTAATCCAACCAATCTGTCAATGCTTGAATGTCTCTATCTTCGTTGTTGGTTGCACTTTTCTGCAATCGTTCGCTCACCAAACTATCTGAAAAAGCGACCTTGAAGTCGTTGATTACTGCTTTTTGCATACTCTTATCAGAAGGCAAACCCTTGCGGAAACCAATATCCGAGTAAATCTTGCTCATTGCTCGATTAAATTCGTACCAAGAGAAACCTTTGATATTTGCTTTGTCACGTATAATTATAGCTTTGTCCAAGTTTTTGATAGCGCCATCGTAATCGGGATTTGACTGATCTTTGAGTGCAAAACCCAATTGACCATACACTCGGTGGGATTCAACCTCTTGTGTCGCCTTGGCAAGGGATTCAAATATCGGAATGGTTTTTTCCATTTTGCCTTTGTCTTCCTTCCAATTTTCACTTCTCACTGCTTTTGCCTCGTTTAAGATTTCGACCTTTGTTTTAGGAGAAGCATTTTCGATGGCTTCCAACAAATCCTTTTGAGGAATAGATACATTGGTAGAAGAATTGAGGTATTGATCGGTCATTTCCAATGTCTTTGCATCCTGAATTTCTTGTTGGTCTTTGTCATCAATCCGCTGCTGCAATTGGCGAACAGTAGTAGATAAAACGCTGTCAATAAGAGCCTTTCCACCCCATCCTCCTAATGCTGCAAATCCGAATAGGCGAATATAAAAATAGAGATTGGCAGGTTTGTCTCCTAAGTTTTCAAGCCCAAGTGGCAATATGCTGAAAATAACCGCTGTTCCCAACAGACCAAACAAGCAGTCTCCTAAACAGCCAGGGTTGTAACGGCTTGGTCCTATTTTATGCGGTAAGACCCAAACACCACTGCTCAGCCCATAGGCAAAACCAGCTAACATCCCAGTCAGTGCTAAGAGTCCTATAATTGTCCATTGAAATTCCATGACGTTGATTTTTAGGTATAAAAATTTATGGTTCATCTAAGATTTTAGTGATAAGAGACTTTTGAAGTTTACCCTCAAGGATATAAGGTGTTTGAAATCAGTGCTTTCTTTTAAAAAAAACTTCAAAAATCTTAGCCCTTCCACTAAAAACCTCGTTGAGCTAAAGTTATTATTCAAAAATAGTATTTCTATTGGGTTTTATGTGAAAAAACAACACTTTTTTTCCTGCAATGAAACTAATTGAAGCAAAGGATTGTAGTTTTCGTCGAAGCAAGCATGAAATAACTATGACACGTATTGCTTTTTTGTGGAGCAAACATTCATGAATAATCGTTTACGAGTCATCATCAAAAAATTATGGGAAAGTCAAAATTAAGAGGAAAAGATTTAATGAAGCTCGGGTTTCAAGAAAGCCGAGTTGTAGGTATTCTATTGAATGCCATGAAAAAACACTTTAAATACAAAAGCAAAAATGAGAAATTAGAAATGGCTGCGGATTTGTTGGCAAATCCTAAAAACTACAAAACAGACGAGGCATTTGCGGTAGTAGCAAAGGAATTACTGCAAGAAGAAAATGTTAGAGCAGGAAAAATAGCCGAGCAGGGAGAAATTCCATTGCGGAAGGATGCCTTGGACTTCAATATCTACGGGAAGAAGCAAATCGAAAAGAGTGCCATCCAACAAATGTACACTGCCATGAAGCTCCCAATTACCCTGTCAGGTGCTTTGATGCCAGATGCCCATCAAGGCTATGGCTTGCCGATTGGAGGAGTTTTGGCGACTGACAATGCGGTGATTCCCTATGGAGTAGGGGTAGACATTGGTTGCCGTATGTGTTTGACCCTCTATGATTTGCCAAACAATTTTATCAAACGATACCACACCAATTTGAAGAAGTACTTGGTGGACAATACCCGTTTTGGAATGGGGTGCGAATTTGATGCACCGATGGACGATGAAATATTTGAAGACAAGGTATTTCAAGAAGTCGAATTTGTCCGAAAATTGAAGCATAGAGCCTACAAGCAAATCGGTACTTCGGGAGGAGGCAATCACTTTGTGGAATTTGGAATGGTCGAAATTTTGACCGAAAAAAACGAGTGGCATTTGCCGATAGGTCAATACATTGCGATTTTGTCCCATTCTGGCTCAAGAGGTTTGGGCGCAAAAATAGCGAACCATTACACCAAACTTGCTCGCCAAGAATGCCCTCTACCAAGAGAAGCCCAGCATTTGGCTTGGCTGGATTTGGATACTGAATTGGGGCAAGAATATTGGATGGCGATGAATTTGGCGGGAGATTATGCTTCGGCTTGTCACCACCAAATCCACAAACGACTCGCCAAAGCGATTGGAGAAAAACCGATTGCGATAGTCGAAAACCACCACAATTTTGCGTGGAAGGAAAAGCTGGCAGACGGAACCAATGTCATCGTACACCGAAAGGGCGCAACGCCTGCTGGCAAAGGAGTTTTGGGAATCATTCCTGGCTCGATGACTGCACCTGGGTTTATTGTGCGAGGAAAAGGCAAATTTGATTCTATCAATTCGGCTTCACATGGCGCAGGTCGCCAGATGTCTCGCCGAAAAGCCAAAAATTCTTTGACCAAAAGTGATGTTCGCAAATACCTTCGCCAACAAGATGTTACGCTTATTGGTGGTGGATTAGACGAAGCACCAATGGCGTACAAAGACATCCATGAGGTGATGCGCTCACAGCAAGATTTGGTGGAAGTATTGGGTACTTTCAAGCCGAAAATTGTGCGAATGTCGGCTGACAATGATTGATATTGAAGAAAAGAATGGTAGAAGGTATAAGTGATTTTATGCTTCAAACTTATACCCCACGCCTTTGATGGTTTTGATATAGCCATCTCCCAACTTCTCTCGAACCTTACGGATATGGACATCAATCGTTCGGTCATTCACAATGACTTCGCTGCCCCACACATTCTTTAAAATCTCACTGCGGGTAAATACCCGACCTGGTTTGGATGCCAATAAATGGAGCAACAAAAACTCTTTTCTAACAAAATCGAGGGATTTGTTTTTTTGTTTGATTTGAAAAGAATCCAAATCAATGGTCAAATCTGCGGCAGTAATGTGATTGGGGTTATCCATAGGCACAACTCTACGCACCAAAGATTTGACCTTACTGACCAAAAGGCGTGGCCTAATGGGCTTGGTGATAAAGTCGTCTGCTCCTGCATCCAAAGCCATCACATGTGTAAACTCTTCGCTCATAGCAGAGAGGAAACAGATCATGGTTTGGTCAAATTCTTTTGACATACGGAGTTCTTGACAAGCCTGAATGCCATCCAATATAGGCATCATGATGTCCAAAATAATCAGGTGAGGACGTATTTCTTTTGCTTTGTCAATGGCTTGTTGCCCATTTTTTGCAGTAAAGACACTGAATTTTTCCTTACGCAAACTGTAACCAACAAATTCCAAAATGTCTTTTTCGTCATCAACAACTAAAATTTTTACCATAGAGTGGTTCATAGCACAACAATTGTTAGGGGACAATTAGATATGCTTGCAAATTAGAAGTCTGATGTTCCTTCGGTGTTAAAGCAAAATGAAATTTGCGTTAAGTTTGGGTGTTTTTATTGTAATTTATTGATAGTCTTTTGTTTATTCTCCTACTTCAATGTCTTTTATAAACCTTTCTTTCAGTTCAGCGGTGAAATTTAGAATAACGGAAGCCTCACTTTCTTCAACTGTATCGCTGGCTTTGGCTACATTCTCCAGTACTTCAAAGAGAAAATCATACTCTGGGTCAGGTCCATTGACCTTACAAATATCCACTGCTTTTTTGTAGGCTTCTTCCACAGAATTCCCCTTTCGGTTTTCATAATCAAACGACCATTGAATTTCTTTTGCCCAAGGATGCCCACTCAAAATGGTCTGCAATGCGGTCAATTCTTCCGCTTGAACCAATCCATCTGCTTTGGCAACGGCATAAATCAACTCGCCAAAAGCATCATATAGTCTATTTTTTGCTACTTTACCCATGATTGAAGTGTTTTTTGAAACGGTGGTATAAAATCTGTGAAGTAAGTAGTATGGCAAATTTATCTTAACAATTAAAATCTTATAAATCCTTGTTTGTCAAGTGATTTTTTAATTTTAATTCTCATTTTAATTTCCTACTTAGACTTCGGTAGTTTATCTTTTGAAAAGATTACAGAAGTGTTTTACAGAAGCTTAGTTTTTCAGGAAACGAAACTACCGAAGTCTTTGGAAACTTCAAAAATACCACAGAACCATTTTTTTAAGAATGAGAAATATCAGTAAAATTCAATAATTTTGAAGTGATAAGCAAATTCTTTTATTAAAAACTCTTACTACTTATGCTTTTAAAAGCGCAGACAGCCATTCCTTTCACCATTTCTCCCACCAATCATTTCATCATTGAAGGCAAACTCAATGAGACTTTTGCCCGATTCATTTTGGATTCAGGAGCAGGACGATGTTGTTTGGGGGCGGCTAAAGCCGCTGAAATGGATTTAGTGATTGTAGAAATCCAGCAAACCGCTTCGGGAGTAGGAGAGGGTTTTATGAATCGTTTTGAAGTCCTTGTACCGCAAATGATTCTTGGAAACTGTGTGATAAATAATGCGACTATGGTGGGTTTAGACTTGCAGGGGGTAAATCAATCTTTGGAAGGTATTGGTGAGTCAGAAGTTTATGGAATCATCGGAGCAGACTTATTGCTGGAGTATGGCGTAGTATTGGATTTCAAAAAAATGGAAGCAGATTTTGAAGGTGCTTTACCTTTCAAGCGCATGAGAAGCAATCATTTGGTGGCGGAAGTTCGGCTTGCAGGCATGGAGGAGAAAGTGCGCTTTATCATAGATACGGGAGCTGGACAAACCTGTATAGACCTTGAAAAAATCAAAGCTTTGGGCTGGGAATTGAAGGAGTCGGAAGAAAAGGCGACTGGGGCTGGAGGTTCAGGAATGCCGCTTTCAGTAGCTACGATTCCCAAAATGACCTTTGGTGATTATGTCCTCTTTGAGTATCAAATGACCATCATGGATTTGGCGCATGTCAATGAAGTTTTGGTCGAAATGGGCGCAAAATCTGTGGATGGGATCATTGGTGCAGATGTTTTGTGGGACAACAATGGGGTGATTGATTGTGGGACTAAGTTGTTGTATTTGGAACAAAAAAAAAATGCTCAATAGCGGTGGGTTTCGAAACCTAGCACTATTGAGCATTTTTGCAGGACAAAATTATATTTGAAGAGAAAAAAACTTATAGATTTAAGTCTGTCTTCTCACTTCCCTATTCTGTCCTCCTGTTTTAAACATTGAATCTAAAGTGCATCA
>JBGCDY010001011.1:0-7293 GCA_045105835.1 Chitinophagales bacterium | reverse complement strand
CTCTCAGGTAAAAAGATAGAGAAGAATTGGGTCGAACAACTTTTGACCAAAGTAGGGTAATTACCTCTCTCTATATAAATTGTTCTTTATTCTTGGTAGGATGGATTTATCCTTTCCTGCTTTTTTGAGGTTAACTTTATTCGTAAAAAATGTCCACTACTTTTGACCTTTTAATAAACACGCCAAAAAAATCTACTTTCACCAACCAATGTTACCTTTTGAATAAAAATGTGTTCTGATAATGAATAAAGAAGATTTCAAACAATTACTAAAAGAAGCATATGCTTATTGCATTCCTCGGTTAATGAAACTAACCAATTCAAAAGCAGATGCAGAAGATGCCTTTATGGAATCTATGTATCAGCTTTGGCAAGGATTACAAGAAGGGAAAGTTAAACACAGAAGTAATTTAAAAGCTTTTATATACGTAAATTCAAAAAATAAATGGCTTAATAAAAAGAGGAAAGATACAGGAGGTAAGACCAAAATATATAGCTCTGCTCCTGAAGATCTCCAGTTCTACGAAAAAACTGATTCCAATGTTCACCAAGACGATTCTTTTGATCCCTTGGTAGTAGCAGAAAACCAAGCAAGGTTGAACCTAGAAAATAAAACAAGAAAAGACGCATTGAATCAAGCCATGAAACAACTCGATAAAAAATGTCAATCACTATTGCTCCAATCTATTGTTCACAAAAAAAAATTAAAGGACTTGCAGCAATCTCTGGGCTTTGTTAGTATTAATGCCATCAAAATGGCAAAATCTCGATGTAGAAAGGCACTTATGCAGAAAGTACAAAACATATTAGCATCCTTAAAAAACTAAATATTATGATTAACGACAGCGATTTTTCACTTATAGAATCCTATTTAGACGGCACACTTGCTAAGAATGATCGAGCATCTTTTGAAAAAAGGATTAGGGTAGAAGACGAATTGAAGGAATCTCTATCCTTGATGATGGAGATGGATATTGTTTTAGAGGAATTCGATAAAAATCAACAGATTGAGGAATGGAAAAACATTATCACAACAGAACCCTTACCTCAGCCAACGCTTATTAGAAGGTTATCTACTATTCGCCACACACAAGCAGGTCAATACGCACTTAGTATAGCTGCCATGCTCTTACTTTTTGTAGCAATTTATTTCTTAGTTCCTAATCCTGCAAATTCTCCTCAGCAATTGGCAAACCATTATTGGAGCGAAACTGCTCAGTTTTCTTATTCTAATATAAGTAGAGGAGAAAATAGTGAAGTAGTTGAAAATTCCTTAGAGGATATATACACTCTCCACAAAACGGGAGACTATACCGCCACATTGAAGGCGATTGAAGCACTTCCTACTTTAGACGAAAAAGCAATCTTACTAAAAGGCAGCTGCTATTACAATACAAATCAAGCAGATAAGGCTATTCTCGCTTTTCAAGAAATTACAGCCTCTCCCAATAACTATTCTGTGGATGAAGCCAAATGGTATCTTGCCCTTTCTTACTTGAAGAAAGGAGATACAAAACAGGCACAAAAAAAACTTCAAGAGATTGTCAATCAAAAACTTTGGAACAATGTATCCGCAAGTAAGTTATTGAAGAAAATACAGTAATTCCTTGAAGAGCAATTCGAAGTCCAAAAAAAAAGAGCTTGTTTTACGAGAAACAGGCCCTTTTTCTATTCATTCTATTTCATTCTCACTTCAATCTCTTGCGGTAAGAGTACTGTGTAACCCCATAAGGATGAAGTAGAGTATACTACCTATTGAAAGTGCCATCCACCAAAAATTCACTTCAGGATACAACCAAATAACCGCTGCATTACTCACCATACACACCACCGTATTGATTACATTCAACCACATCAACTTTGAGGTTCGGCTCGGATAGAGGTATTTGATAGGCACAAAATGAAGAATCGCAAAGAAGAAGATAAGTGCCACATTAACAGCTGAAGAAAAAGCAAACACAAAGAAAAGGTAATGTACTACAAGGTTCCACAATACAGGAAATCCTACGAAATGAAAATCATCAGTGACCATCCCTGGTGTTCCATAATAGAATGCAGAAATAATCAACATCACCACCACACAAGGCATTCGCCAAGTTTCGTCTACCATTGCTGCTTCATAAAAAAAATACGTAGGAATGATGGCATAGTTTGCAAAGTCAATCACATAATCCATCGCCTTTCCATCAAAATTGGGCAATACTTTTTTGACCCGAAACAAGCGTGCAAAAGTACCATCTATCCCATCTATGATGAGAGAAAGCAGCAACCATAACATAGCCTCTTGCCATTCATGAGCACTGATGGCTACAATAGCCATAAACCCTGCTACTGCTCCCGAAGCAGTAAATGCCTGAACCGACCAAGCCAAGGATTTTTCTAAAAAAGTAAATTCGCTAACACGGGTAGTTGTATTTGCCATTCCTATTTTTGAATTATCAGTATGATGTAATTAATTTAGTAATTATTAAAATTAATATCTTTAAAATTGTCACTTTAAATCCATTAAATTCAATTGTTACTATTTTAAAAATTAGAGTCTAAAGGTAAATTCGGCATTTATGCCAAATGCTTAAAGTGCTCTCTTGCCCGTAACCACTTGGTTGCGGGTCTTTTTTATTCTATTTGATTTTCACCAAAGGGTACACTTGTCGAGCATCTCCAACAATTACCTCCAACCAATAAGTACCTATGGCATGATTCGTTAAATCCAAATGCTCTTGAAGTACACTCACTTGATCAAATTCCTGTGTGATAATTTCTTGCCCCAACAAATTCCTAACCTTCAATACGACATTTTCAGGATGTAGCAAATTCAGTTGTAACTGATAGTTGCCCGTACTCGGATTCGGAAATACCAACAAACTTTGTAGTCCCTCTTCGCTTCCTTCAATATCTGTAGCGAACAATGCCAAATAACCATTCTTCGTTTCGGTATCGTTGCCAGCAGGATTCGAAATCTTCAAGGAAACATCGTAGTTCCCTTGATCTTCATAACTCACAATAGGATTTTGTTGGTTGGATGTGGCAGGATTTCCACCTTCAAAAGTCCATTCCCAAGAAGTGGGAATATTGGTAGATTGGTCAAAGAAATTTACCGTAATAGGTACAGATGCTTCGGTTACATTTGCAGAAAAATCGGCAGCAGGTGATTGATAAGACCGACTTCCTTTGGCATACCAAGCAGGAAACTTGGCTTCTCTTGCCAAAATAGTTGCATTTCCAGCAGCAGTAATTTTGTCAGCTGCCAAAGGCACAATCGCAAGAATCGTATCGCCTTGGTCTATTGCAGTGAATGCCAACGCCCCATCACTTGGAGCATAAGAAGGGAAATTAAGAATGGAATTGACAAAAATATTCGCCGTTTTACCCGTTTCCGTATTAGCTGCTACCAAGGTGTTTTCTCCTGTAAAACTGTTGATGTAGTCAAAACTGATGATGTGAGGTGAATTTTTGGCATAAGTAGGATTCCCAACTTGAATACCATCGGGTAAGGAAGGGAAAAATTTGAAAACAAAACCTTCGCTATCAAAGCTATTTTCGTTATTGTCCCAAGCCTTCAATACACCAATATCCCAGTACTCTCCTTCTGCGCCAAAATTGTCACTCAATTGATTCAATGCATCATACAAAACATATTGCCCTGTTGGATCCCATTCTACTACATCCGCATACTGAGGAATACTTTCTTCTACCCCTTCTACTGTTGAAGGGTTGGTTAGTGCAAATTTATTTGATGTGCCAGCTTCAAAGTCAAATATATAGATAGCGGCATCAATAAATATACTGACCAAAGCCAGTTTGTTGCCATCAGGCGAAACCGCCACATTGTCCCATTCTGCCTCCTGAGTAATTTGCTCTGCATTTGCACTTCCATTTAGTGCCAAACGATAAACGTGCTTGTCATCCGACACAAAATAAGCTGTCGAACCATCCTCTGTCACACTTGGCTTTCGGATAGCAGGGAAAGCATCTGTTGTTAAGGCATTGAAACTTGCCAATTCATTGGAATCGTTGAGTACCAAATCATAAATGGCATTTGGGTCATTGTTTGAAGCATCCATCACCACCATGTGGTTTTCTCCTTCCACAGCAGGCAAGTCTGTTTCGTAATCCCCTCCATCCTCTTCTTCTTCGCCACTACCTATACTACCATTGAAGATACCTACTCCGTCAAATGCAGAACGAGCCGCAGCCACTTCTGAAGAATTATCTCCATAAATATCCTTTGCAGATTTGACAACTGCCAACCTTGCGTCAATAAACTGTGAAGACTGCGTAAGATAGTTTTTCAATGCAGCATAATACACTTTTTCGGCTTTGTCTTTGCCTACTTGTGTCGCAAACAAATAGAATGCTCGATTGGTAATTCCACTGTTGATATGTACTCCTCCATTGTCTCCACTCGTATTCACATACTCCGACATGTGTTTTGGCTGCCAACCATTTTGGTTCGTCCCTGCCCCATTATTGGGGTTTGACATACTTCGCAATGCGCCAGAAGGAAAAACACTTGTATTCACAATATCCTCTCCCAATGTCCAATCGTCTCGGTCTATCAACACACCAAAAACATCTGCAAAGGACTCATTCAATGCACCTGATTGATATTGATACACCAAGTTCGCAGTGTTTTGAATCACGCCATGTGTCATCTCATGTCCTGCTACATCCAGAGATTTCGCCAAAGGGTCTGCAAAAGCAGTTCGCCCGCTTCCGTAGCCCATAAAATGCCCATTCCAAAAGGCATTGTCCATTCCTCCGCCATCACTTTCTGCAATATTGACGATGGATATAATCGTGCCTCCCTTTCCATTCAAAGAATTACGGCTGTGTGTATTCAAAAAATATTCGTAGCAAAGTGCTGCATTGTGGTGTGCCGAAACGGCTGTGGCTTGGTTGTTCCAGCTATTGTTGCCCGAAGTCACATGACCCAACTGAGAATTGATACTTCCCAATGGATTGTTGTCCAAATCTAAAGTCAAAATTCCTCCTGCTGGATCATCTGGCAAATTCGATTGAGCAGCATTGAACATGGGTCTTTGGGCATCCAACATCAAAAAAGTATTTCCAATTTCGTAGGTATGCAAGCTCCGATTCACTCCATGCAGGTCTCGCCCTGTTCCAGTTGCAGGGCCATCCTTACAGATGTGTTGGAATTTGTGCAAAACCTTGCCCGTCTGTGCATCTACAAAATATTCCCATCTATCCGACAAGCTCGCAAAATAAGCTACTTTCCACGCCAAAAGATGTTTTTGTTGGTGTGGGTAAATCACCAATTCAACCAGTTGATCTTCGTGGTGAATCAGCTCTTTTGCTCTTTCCGACAATACCTCAACCTCGGTAAAAGTCCTCAAATCTGACTCAACGGTTTCCAATGCCATTGCAGGATTGATATTCGGGTCCACACTTTCCAATTTTGGAGTGGTTTCGTATCGTCCATTGAAGGATTCGACTCCTTTTTCATCCAAATGCACGATTACATCACTCCCCCAAACAGAGATTCCTTTGTATTGCTGCAATAGGCGAATATGGGTTTTTCCCACCTCATCACTTTCTATGTTTTTTACCTTAAACTCCGCCAAAGGATTGGAGATTTGAAGCAAATCTTTGTAGGTTTTCATAAAATCATAAGCGGCTTCTACCTTTGCAGGAGCATCGCTTTTGTACAAATCAACAGGATGAAGATTCTTGCCATTGATAAAAAAGGGCGTATTGTTTTTTTGTGAAAAACTAATAGTCAAATCTTTATCCACTTCCTCCAATGCTTCCGCTTGTTCTTTGGCTTTTGTAGGCAAAAAATGCAAGGTTTTGAATGTCAATTCTTTTTTGACCAATACTTGCTCTTTATTCCCTGTCCAGTTTTGAAGAAAATCAGGCTTCAAAAGCACCTTTTGTTCACCTTCTGGTTTGACTACTTTCTTCAATGATTTTTTGGCGGTCAAATCCGTTGCTGAATTTTGAGCTTCAATGCCCGTAAAAACGAACAATAAGAACACCAAAGAAAGTGCTTTTGTCATAAAATGATAGGATAAATTTTTCATCGCTTATTGGGATTTTAATGTTAATCTAAGGTAATTCATGAGGGGCTGATATTGGCTTACTCTATTTAATTTTCATTCACCATCATTGTTTGTTGTTCTCCATTTCTTGTACCCACTCCAATACTGTATTGTGGTAGGTTTTGATGGCTGGGTCAACCTTCTTGTCATTGGGTACACCCCATTGAATGGTGTTTTTTAGACTATCACCTTGTTCTATTGTAATGAACCAAGTCATATTTCCTGGATGATTAAATGAAATTTCTTTCAGTTTCAAACTATCCAATCCTTCATGTACCTGTTTTAGGTGTTCGGTGGTCAACTTACTCATCGCAGTCGAATCCATTTTTCCTGTAGGCATTCCATAGGTTTTGGTAACGTTTCCATTGCCTTCAATGATGTATTGTGTGGTTGCACCTGTAATGCCTCCGCCATGTCCAACAATCACACGTTCAGCATATTCCACTGCCTTCATGTCGTTTGTTTTCTCCATCACCTGACTCTGTTGATTGTTGCAGGCCGTCCAGAAACTGAATAAAAAAAGAATGCTTCCAAACTGGCAAAAAAGTGTTTTCATAAGGATTATTTCGTGATTGGTTCAAAGAATGTTCAGCAATTTAGGCAAAATATAGATTTTGAAAAAATTTTAATATCAGCTACCTTTAAGTGATACTTCAAAATTTGTCCTGTATTCAATCAGGATTCAACACTTTTACATCTAATTACTATGGCTAAATTCTTAGGTACTTTCCTCGCCATCATCATCGGCGTACTGATTGGAGGCTATTTTATGCACCAAATGACAGACTTGGATCTCCAACCCAAAATACATTCCGAGCAAGAATCACAAGTGATTTTGGAGAAAATCAAAAAAGTCTTCAAAATTGTGGTTGTGGAGGGAGAATTTGCGGATGTGGTGCGCTATCAAGATTACTATGGCTTTGACCTACCTGGTTTTCGCAAAACGGCGATTTTGAAGGTAAAAGCAAAAGTATCGGTGGGCTATGACCTCGAACAACTCAAAATCACGTTTGACCATGGCAACAAAATCATTCACATCGAAAACCTTCCTGAACCCGAAATTATAGCGATTGACCCAGATATTAGTTATTTCGATTTGGACGATGGCATCTACAAAAGCTTTGATGCAAAAGGATTGACCCGCCTGAATAGCTCTGCGAAAGACTCTGTCAGACAAGTGGCACTTCAAAGCAATCTGATTCCGACTGCTCGTACCCAAGCCATCGAAATGT
>JBGCDY010001010.1:0-8886 GCA_045105835.1 Chitinophagales bacterium | reverse complement strand
GGTGGTTTTGGCGGAAACAATACGCTTGATGTATTGAAGTCCATCAAGGGCTATCACTTCAATGGTGTTGACGCAATTCTTTCGGTGAGTCCTGCTTATAGCAAACCAACTCAAGAAGGCATTTATCAGCACTACAAAGCGATTGCAGCCATTGCTCCTTGCCCCATTATCCTCTACAACGTGCCTGGTCGAACAGGTTCAAACATGAGTTCGGAAACAACGATCCGTTTGGCAAGGGATTTTCAGAATGTAATTTCGATGAAGGAAGCTTCTGGAGATTTGGTGCAGTGTATGGAAATTGTGAATGGAAATCCTCGGGAAGATTTCTTGGTCGTTTCGGGTGATGACATCATCACTTTGCCCATGATTGGTTTTGGTATTGATGGCGTTATTTCGGTGATTGCGAATGCTACCCCCAAAGTTTTTTCAAATATGGTTCACGCTGCCTTGAAAGGGGATTTTGTAACCGCTCGCAAGCTTCACTTCCAATTGCTCGAATTGACCCAATTGCTTTTTGCAGAAAACAACCCTGGTGGAGTCAAAGCAGCGTTGAGTGTCTTAGGTATTTGTGAAGAAAATTTCCGTTTGCCTATTGTACCTGTCAGTAGGGAATTGAAGGCTAAAATTGAAGCCGCAGTTAAGAAATTGACTATTGAAAATTGAGCATCAAAAATTGGATTCTCTAAAAAAAGCCGTAAAATGAAACCTCAGAAGTTTTATTTTACGGCTTTTTACGTTTCCAGACGAAAAAAATAAAATCTTTCGTCTTGTGTCTTTCATCTTATGTCTCACCTCACTTAAAGATACGCCAACAATTCCTTGGCATTTGCCAAAGCCATTTCGCCAGGATCATCTCCACTGAGCATTTTCGCAATTTCAGTCACACGTTCATCTCCACTCAATTTTTTGATTTTGGAAAGCGTGCGTTCAGGCGTGTTGTATTTGTACACAAAAAGATGGGCATCTCCTTTGCTCGCAATTTGGGGAAGGTGGGTAATGGAAATCAACTGGTGGTGACTCGCCAAATCCTGCAAAACCTTTCCAACCTTCAATGCCACTTCACCCGAAATCCCTGTATCAATTTCATCAAAAATAAGCGTTGGCAAGGCTGTATTCGCTGCAATAAGCGACTGAATACAAAGCATCAAACGAGACAACTCTCCCCCTGAAGCTACTTTTCGGAGTTCGGCATGGCTGCTGCCCCGATTCGCAGAAAAAAGAATTTCAATTTCATCCTGCCCATAGGCGGTCAATTGATGTGCAGGCAAAATTTCATGAACGGCTTTGACCGTTGCTTCTTTCATTCCGACAGAAGTCAACATGTCATTGATAGAACGTTCAAAAACAGGAATTTGCTTTTTGCGGTCTTTGGTGATTTTTACCGCCAAAGAAAGAAGTTTTTCTTGTTGTGCTGCAATCGTTTTTTCAAGATGAGCAATTTCGCCCTCCAAATCATCGGCAGATTGGTTTTGAGAAGCCAAGCCGTCTCGAATCTCTATCAATTTGGATATTTCGGCTACTTGATGCTTTTTTTGAAGGCGGTAAATAACATTCAAGCGTTCCGAAACCAATTGAAGTCTCTCTGGATCCATGCTATCGTCCTCTCCCATTCGGGTCAACTCATTGTGAATATCGGTGAGTTCGATGTTGACACTTTCCAAACGGTCATTCAGTTCTTCAAAAAGTGGGTGAAACCGAGAAATACCCGCCAAATGGGCTTTGACCACATTGACTTGTTCCAAAACAGAAACCTCTCCATCATCCAATAAGTTGATGCTTTCTGCAAGAGACTGTTGGATGTGTTCCGAATTGTTGAGTTGGTCCAACTCCTGTTCCAAAGACTCCTGCTCGTTTTCGTCAGACAAATCGGCTTCGGTCAATTCGCTAAGCTGAAACTGTATGTAGTCCAAGTCTCGCTGCAACTGGGCAGACTCAGCCCTTCGTTTTTTGATTTGGTTTTGGTTCTTTTGATAGCTCTTGAATACCTTTTGGTAATTGACCAACAAAGGCTCATGGTTCGCCAAGGTATCAATAATGGAAAGTTGGTAGTGGGCATCAAAAAGGTGAAGCGTTTGGTGTTGGGCGTGTAGATTCACCAACTTTTCGCCTATTTGCTTCAATACTTGAAGATTGACGGGCGTATCGTTAACAAAAGCCCTTGACTTGCCCGAAGGTGCAACTTCTCGTCGAATGAGTGTGACATCTTCATAGTCCAACTCACTTTTCTCAAAAAAAGGCTGCAATTGGTAGGCTTTGATATTGAAGGTGCCTTCCACCACACACTTTTTTTTGCTATTCGACAAAGCCGCCATATTGACTCTATGTCCCAATATGAGCGACAATGCGCCCAATAAGATAGATTTACCTGCGCCCGTTTCACCTGTGATAATGGTGAGTTTATCTGAAAAAGACAATTCTACTTCTTCAATAAGGGCGTAGTTTTTTATGAGTAATTTCTGCAACATAAGGAATCCGTTGTTAGTATTACTAACTTAGGAATGCTACAAAAATAAACTTACATTTTTTGGGTTAAACATACCCCAACTCCCTTCAAAGGGGGAATAAAAGTTATAAGTTTATTTCTTACGCATTCCTTAATCAAACACTGCAAAGTTAATTTTTTTCTATTACACCACTACTTTTTTTTAGAATATTGCTATTTTTTGCAGAAAAATTCTAAAATAAATGCGTTTTATCTTCAAAACGATTCTCCAAAACAGCTCAAATCGGATAATTAGTGCCGTTTTCAAAACAATTCAGCCCCATTCAAATTCCAATCAAATCTGAATCAATGCGTTTTTGAGTTTGAATTTGCACCTTGAATTTGGATTTTTACTTGCCTTCAATACTGCCCCGTTGAGAGCATGACCAAAGTACATGCCTCCAACACTTCAATGTCTTTTTTCTGTGCCATTGTAGCCAACTCAGGGTTTTCGCTACCAGGATTGAATACAATTCGTTTGGGTTGGAGTCTATCCAAAATATATTCGTAGTAAGCGGCTTGATGTACAGGACGCAGATACATCGTCACCGTATGAACCTCCTCAATAGTCGGCTGTCCGATAACAATGTCTTCATTTGCCACCACACCTTCTTTGTTTCCAATAGGTATAATTTCGTAACCATGCCCTGTCAACTTGTTTGCCGCCAAATAAGCATATCGCCAAGGGCGTGTACTTGCTCCCAAAATCACCGTTTTTTTTTCTGTCATTTGCCTTGCTTTTATTGCTTCCAACAAGCGGATATTTTTATTGTTCTTTTGAAGGATTCAAATGAATGGATATATTCAAAATCAGACACTTTCGAGGAAAAAGCCTCTAACCCTTTTTTATCAAAAAAATTAAAATTTTTAGGCTCAAAAAAGAAACTTTTTTGGTCAAGGTCTCGTTAAAGAATATATACTCCATATTTATTAGCAGATTTTCTTGCTCCTTTTTAGGTAAAGGTGGTATAGTTTTTGTATTACAAAAAACAACAAACTATGGTCTCCACACTTCCCCTTATACATTAGTATTTCATTATACACTTTTATTTTTGGTTTTCTCACTTTTTAGCAGGTTGTTGTGCAACTTTTTTGGTTCACGCTGCGTCTAAAGTAAGAAATGAAAAGGTATTTATATTGTAAAATTGATTATGCAATATAAAAAAATATCATCTTTCTTTAAACAAACTCAAAAAAAAAGCATCTACTACATACATAAGCTCCTAACATTTTTATAACCATTTTCAAGCCACTGGATCCATGGAAATATTATTACTATCAGCCGTATTATTTATCCTTCATTTGCTAAATGTCAAGAATACCAAAGGGACAGATTCAAATGATGCACACATTTGGGAATAAGGAATTGCAGGTCTCCAAAAAATGAACCCAAATCTAAGGTTTCAAACACCGTTTTGAAGTTTAGATTTGAGTTAGTACTTGTTTTCTCCCACTATTCTATTTTGGCCTCCTTTACATCAGGAGCGCTCCACTGATTATAGCCATTTTTCGCAATCGAAACAATACGGCACAAAGGAACTTTGCTCTGCCCGTCTTTTGTATTGATGTCATCTTGTGGCGTATCTCCCACCTTGACCATCATTGAACTGGTTCTCGATTTATAGACTTTCAAAAAATCACAACTAAAAAAACAATCTCCCGTTCGGAAAGAGATGTATTCGCCATAAGTATGGGGTTCGGCATCAACCCACTGAATGAGTAATTGATTATCGAGATAGGCTTCAATTAAACCAGAAGTGGGATTGAAGGTAATTTTGAAATCGTAATCAGTATCTGCATCTATATTGCAGGCTTGTACTGCTTTTCGGCTGAATCGGTTGTTGATGACTTTGTAGATTTCGACTTCTTTGGAATCCACTCGGTAATACACAAAATAAGAATTCCCTCGATTCACGGCACTTGGGTCGTCTGCAAAGAAATGCAATCCTGCACGTCTATTGCTGCCATCTCCTCCAATTTTTCCCCACCAATGGTACAAATAACTGTGATAATCTCGCTGCATCAAAGAAGCGTATAGATTCGTATTGTTTTGGTCTTGCCGCCCTTGATAGAGGCGATTGCTGTTTGCAGACCAAAGCCCCTCCGCAGGTGTCCAATGTGAGGCTAATTTTTTACCATCAAATTCATCATTGAAGAATCCATTGTAAAAATTGCCTTCCCACTGCTCTCCCTTTTGCTTCAATATCTGATAAAATGTTCCTGCCCATCCTGCATCACACTTATCTGCATCTTCAAAATGAACCGTAAAATCATTTTTGTAAGTATCTTTGATATTGATGATTTTGGTAGATGGGCGGCAATCCTGATTGGTGATTTTGGGCGGAGCAGTTCTTTGGTCAAATAATGCAGGACTGTTTTTGCCCGAACAATTCATAAACTTGTCTTCCAGTAAGTCCCACAATTCCTTGTGACCATTGTCATACCCCAATGCCCAAATACCAATTCCCCCCAATTTCTGAGCATTTACAAAATCGTATTTTTTGCTCAAACTCTCTTCATCGTCGTACCAAAGCTGACGGGTTGTATTTCCTTTTTTTGAAGTGATATAAGGCGTTTTGCTTTTGTAGTGCCAAGCACGTTTCACATTCTTGGTGAGCATTTTTTTAATTTGAGCATAGACCCTTGCTTTGCCCTTGGTATTGATTTTTCGTTTTGAAGGAATCGTGCTACTGTGTGTTTTCCATTCGTAACCATAGTAGGGAATTGCCAATATCAATTTGGAGGCAGCCACGTCTTTTTTGAGATAACTTGCTACACTTCGATTGATAGAAGTCGTGTACCAACGAGCATCGTGATTCAGGGGCGCAACAGGTCCAGCTAATTTTGCACCTTTGTAGTGGTAATCGTAGCCCATAATAATAAAGGCATCGATGTAAGGGTCTAATTCTGATAATAAAAATGCGCCTGTCCAGTCCACTGCAGGAATCGCCATCGAAATACTTGCTCCCTTGATAGCACCTTTCAACCTTTTGGAGAGATAGCTGCAAAATTTGACCAAGTTTCGAGCTTGGCTTTTGGGAACTGCTTCAAAATCAATGTTCACGCCATCCGCATTCCTCAATTTAAGTAGTTTAATCAAATTATCAGAGAGCCTTTCCCATGCCTTAGGATTGGAAAGAAAGGTGCTGTGTTTGCTGAAATTTTTGACACAAAGCTCTACTCTTGCGCCTGCTTTTTGTGCCAAAGTGATGGAAGGATTGGTTTTCCATCGGTGAATTGTCTTGTATCCACCCGTTTTTGGATTCAAATCATAGGCGAAGTAAATAAACGTAGAGAGCAAAGAGTAGTCATAACTCTTGTAATATTTATCCATCCAGTACGGATGATAACCATACACCTGTTTTTCGAGTTTACATCCCTCAGGACGCACACCTTTGGCAATGTTGGCTTCTGGTTCTCCAAAAAGTATTTGGTTTACACTATCGAGGTCTTCATATTGTTCAAAGAATGTAGCTTGTTCTGCCGAAATCGAAGGAAATGATTCTTCAGTGTTTTGAGCAAAAACCTCAGAGATGATGGCTACTAAAAATAAAAAGGAGACAAAGAACGTTTTCATCATGGTATATCGTAATTCAAAATAAATTTGGCATTTTTTTCAATTCTAACCCACCCCAACCCCAATTGAACCTAAGCCTATATTGTTTTTTTACAAAACTATGATGCTTCTACTACAATAGAAGTTTAATTTTTGGGAAGTCAGCACAATTATTGAAGCTCGAATAATCAATATGGTTCAAAATGTATCTATGAAACACTATTTGATAGTCTGTTGTTGTATTTTGCTTGTGAACACCTCTTCGTACGCACAACGTTTTGCGGAAGAACAGTGGTCAGCCACTTTTAGCAATTATGTACACAGCGACATAAAAAGTATGCTTAAAACGGAAGACAACAACTTTGTGGTGGTTGGAACGACCCAATCTTTGGCAATGAAAGGACCTGATATTTGGATGGGCAAGATTTCGGATAAGCCGAGATTGCAGTGGCATAAAACATTCAGGGACAACAACGATTTTGTGGTAAACAAAATTGTTCAGGCGATGGATGGCAATTATGTCATTTTGGTTTCTGTCTATGGCGACCAAAAAGAAAGCTGCCGTTCGTATGTTTTCAAAGTCGACCAATCGGGGCGCTTGATGTGGGACAAATATTATTCGACCCATGTTTGGGAAGAAGCCGTAGATATGATTGCGACAACAGATGGCGGTTTCTTGTTGGCAGGTCACATCAAATCCAATCCCAATTCTCCTTTTTACTATGCTTGGATTGCAAAATTAGATAACAAAGGCATCATGCAGTGGAACAACCCTTTTGACATATTCGACATGGCGAGCTTTAAGTCAATTGTAGAAGTCAAAGATGGTTTCGTATTGCAGGGAAATGTGGCAGTTCAAAGCAAGCCTGATAATATGGATGCTTGGCTAATGAAAATCAATCACAATGGTGACCCTTTGTGGGAAAAAACCTATGGTGATTACAATGCCGACGAAGCTTATCACTTGATACCTACCAGAGATGGTGGCTATGCTTTTTGTGGTTATACGACCTCTACTGGACAGGGGCAAAAAGATGCTTGGTTGGTCAAAACCGATGGAGAAGGAGAACTGCAATGGGAACAAACCTATGGTAGCTATGCGAATGAATATGCCCAACGCATCATCCAATTGAAGGACAATAAATTTGTATTTGCAGGTGCTGCCCAAAATCAAATCAATAGTAATTTAGACGCTTGGATGATATGGACAGATGAAGAAGGCGTGCGATTGGGAGAACAGTTTTATGGAGGGCGTGGTGACGATGCTGCCTTTGATCTTTTGGGAATGGAAACAGATGAATTGGTGATGGTGGGTTATTCTACTTCAAAAGCCAACAACTATTACCACGAACCATTCATTGCCAACTACAAAATGCGGTTTGGAGCAGATTTTCAAAAAGAAGAGGTCAATTATGAAAATGCCCTGGCAGCTTCTCCTGCGCCTGTAAGCACTCCTACCCCCAAGTCTAAACCTCGCACCTTTTCGGCTGCAACGTCTGCTTATGGCGCTGCAACAACGGCTCTACCACCTGCAACAAGCCCTATGCTAACTTTTAAAGTGCCAGACTTGCACCTACTGACTATCGGAACGAATCCTCCCGATTTGGAGTACACCGAAAAAGATGCCATTGACTTTGCCAATGCCTTCAAAAATCAAGGAAACCAATTGGGTTCGGGCAACAAGCTCTTCAACATGGTGCAAGCCGAAAAACTAACGGGTCAGCGAGCAAGCATCAAAAATATTGAATCCGCCATTGAAGGATTGCACCGCAAAGCATTAGAAGGGTATATCAAACCAAATGATGTTTTGGTCTTGTTTATTTCGGCACATGGATTTTTGTATCAAAATAAATTGAGAATTCAAGCCAGTGATTACGACTACAATAGTCCTCGCACAACTTCAATTGACTATGACCGATTGTTGGAAGATTTGGATTTGATTGACTGCAAAAAAATCT
Source organism: Chitinophagales bacterium (assembly GCA_045105835.1). Taxonomy (GTDB): domain Bacteria; phylum Bacteroidota; class Bacteroidia; order Chitinophagales; family UBA2359; genus JAUHXA01. Next base: position 890 of record JBGCDY010001010.1, on the reverse strand, counting down.
TGTTTATTGATGCTTGCCACAGTGCGAGTCCCAATGCAGGTTATGCAGCAAAGGCAAGTGTGAGCGTGGTCAATGATGCCATCCGAAAAATATCCATGACGAAAAATGGATTGGCGGTCATCACTTCAAGCGATTCCGAAGAACAATCCTACGAAGACCGCAATGCCAAAAATGGCTTTTTTACCAAAGCACTTTTGCAAGGCTTGAAGGGCGAAGCAGATTATAATAAAAACAACATTGTGAACTTAGAAGAGCTTTTTACCTTCGTTCAGCAGCGAGTTCCTGCAATGGTAGGCATTCACACCAAACAACGCCAAAATCCTAAGATGGTGAGGAATGATTTGGGTGATTTACCGATTTATGTGGTGAAATAAATGGCTGAATGGCTGAATGGCTGAATGGCTGAATGGCTGAATGGCTGAATGGCTGAATGGCTGAATGGCTATAGTACCAACAATAGAGCAATACAACAGTTTAACCATCAAGCAATTTAACCATTTAATAATTTTCTCACCACATCTCCTTTGCGAATCGTTCCACCCTGAATCACCTTCGCATTGATTCCTCTCAAATGCAATTCTTTTCCAATCGGTGAATTGACAAACTTCACTGCATCTACTCCAAAACGCTGTGCAAATTTTTTGCAGCCATTGTGAGGTTGAGTCGTGACTTCAATGATTGCCGAACCAATCGACAACTGTGTTCCCGCAGGCAAATTTTCATCACTCAATTCCATATCAACCAAAAGTTGGTCACCTGCCAATTGCCATCGGTCTTCTGTTTGAGCCAATAAAGCGATTGCACGGGCATGCATAATATTGAGCTGCATGTCGGGATGTGGAGATTTGTCAGGCGTGCGTGAACTAGGTCGTCTGCTCCAATTGTCCCCC
>JBGCDY010001009.1:0-3770 GCA_045105835.1 Chitinophagales bacterium | reverse complement strand
CGAAGTGATAAAGGTTTCAGTAGGACTTCCTCCAAGTGTAGATGTAGGAGATAGTGGGGAAGCCGCTAATCGTAAATTCCATGTAGTGGCAGTAGTATTCGCATTTACTGCAAAAGAAATACTCGAAATTACTCCATCAGCACATGCTGTAAAACTTTGACCTACCCTGTGGTTAGTTCCGCCATTAAAATCTCCTGTGTTAGTATGAGGTCCTCCTACATCAACTCCATGAATTGTGCATTGTGCAAAAAGATTATTGTGAGCAAAAAGAAAAGAAAAGAAAAATAGTAAAAATGTACTTGTGTTTCATTTTGTGAACGTTTTAAAATGGTGAAAAATTTTAGATTAAAATGATTGTTAGTGGATTAGTGCTTATTATGGCTGCATGATAAGCACTCTTTTCTCCCAAAAGACCCACTATTCGGACAAAATCACCTCAAGGCATTTTTTTACTTTTTAATGAGATTTTTTCTTGCTGAATAGTTTGTTGTTCTTTTTGCTTCAATATCAATGTTTTGGGGCTGTAATCAAATCGTTTTTTGAAGATAACCGCAAAGTAAGAAGGGTTGGAGTAGCCAAAAGAGTAAGCCAATTCTTTAGTAGTGGTGTATTGTTGTTCTTCAATGGCTTGATGTGCTATTTGCAGTCGAAGTTCTTGAATGTACTGTTGAGGGGTTTGTTGGGTATCTTCTTTTATTTTTCGGTGGAGTGTTTTTTCACCTATCAGCATATTTTTGGCGAGGTAGTGAAGTGTTAATGGGTAGTTTTTGTTAGCGATTTGTTGAAGAATCACGTCCTGTAGCTGCTCTATAAAATCAGATTCATTGACCGATTGAGAGACATTGTTTTTTGGAATGTTTTTTTTAGTTGACATACTGGGGCATTTTGGCATTCATATTCATTAGCTGCCCCACAGATAGAGTTGCGTTTTTTTAGTAAAACATTAACAGGGAATTTTATCTTGACAATAAAATGACATTTTGATTGAGGTTTGGGAGGAGGAAATTGAAGGTGAGTTTGGGTGTAATCATCAATAGCGATGGGTTTAAAACCCCTCGCTATTGATGACGAACAAATCAACCACAAAAAAAAGCCACTACTCATTTCGAGCAGCGGCTATATTTTGAGAGCAAATTAATCTGATAATTTTTTTAGGAGGAATTGATTTTTTTTAGAGTAAAACTGAATTCGGGGTAGAGGGTGAAAATATGTTGATAGAAGTGATTGGTTTGAAAGAATACTTTTTAGAGAATGCTGTAACAGTTTTTTGAAACAGGCAATACCTAAAAATAAAAAACCTGCAAATCAGCGATTTACAGGTTTTTACTTAGTAGCCCGTACGGGAATCGAACCCGTGTTACCAGGATGAAAACCTGGCGTCCTAACCCCTAGACGAACGGGCCACTTTCTCTATAAGAGAAGCCTTATTTACTAAGGCGGTGCAAATATACAGCTATTTTTAAAATTCCAAATCATTTTCGTAAAAATATTTTTTTTTCTAAAAAAAAACTCATTTGTGGTTGATTGGGATTAAGGAATCATTAAACTTTGCTTTTTATTTGTTATTCATCACTTACCTAGCTAATTTTGCAGCATATTTTTAATATTTAATCAAATATAGAATCTCAAGACTATGGCAACTTGTAAAATTGCAATCAACGGTTTTGGTCGAATTGGACGTTTAACCCTTAGAGCATTGCTAGAAAAAGCAGATGCAGATGTGGAAATTGTAGCGATCAACGACTTGACAGACAATGCTACCTTGGCGCATTTATTCAAATATGATACAGCTCACGGCAAATTCGGTGGAACGGTAAGTTCTGACGATGACAGTATCAGCATCAATGGCACTCGCATGAATGCCTATGCAGAGCGTGACCCATCCAATCTTCCTTGGGGTGATTTGGGTGTGGATATCGTATTGGAATGCACAGGCTTTTTCCGCAAGAAAGAAGATGCTGCAAAACACATTACCGCAGGTGCAAAGAAAGTATTGATTTCTGCTCCAGGTAAAGGTGATGTAAAAACCATTGTGTTGGGAATCAACGATGAACAATTGACAGCAGAAGACACAATTGTTTCGAATGCTTCTTGTACTACCAATTGCCTTTCTCAATTGGTCAAAGTATTGGATACGACTTTTGGTATCGTAAGAGGTTCGTTCACTACTGTGCACGCATATACTTCGGATCAAAAAATCCAAGATGCACCACACAGTGATCTTCGACGTGCAAGAGCCGCAGCCGTAAACATCGTTCCTACTTCTACAGGTGCTGCAAGCGCAGTAGCCAAAGTATACCCTGGTGTAGCTGGAAAATTGACAGGAATGGCAGCTCGTGTACCTGTTATCACAGGTTCATTGACTGACCTTACTTGTGTCTTGGCAAAAAGTGCCAGTGCAGATGAAATCAATGCCGCATTCAAAGCAGCAGCAGATGGCGAACAAAAAGGATATTTAGAATATTCCGAAGAACCATTGGTTTCAAGTGATATTGTGAGCAATCCTTATTCTTGTATCTACGATGCACCTATGACCATCGTCATTGGAGACTTGGTCAAAATCATTGGCTGGTATGACAACGAAGCTGGATATGCAAACCGTTTGGCTGATTTGGCTGTGAAAATGGCAAAATTGTAGGTTGTGATATTTTTTTATATGCTGCAATAGTTAGATAAACAGTCATTTATGCTTGTTTTCAGGTTTGGAGTAAAAAACAAACTAAAAATTTAGTTGGTAATGAGAAATAAATATTATAACTTTGCAGCGTAAGGAATAGGCAACTATTCTAATTACAACAAACTATAAACAATTCATTTTTTATCATTTAAAATTCATAAACCGATGAAAAGCATTTTCGCTAAGTTTTTCGTTATGATCCTTACTGTTGGGGTCTTGGCATCATGTGGTTCTGACGCAGGCGCTGAAAAATCAGATGCTGCTGCAACTCCTGCTGCAAAAACTGCTGCTGAAGTACCAGCAACTCCTGCTGCTGATGCTAACGCTGTTGATCCAAATATCCCAAAAACGACTATGTCTTTCAGTGACATGACACACGATTTTGGTAACATCACAGAAGGTGACAAAGTATCTCACGTATTTGCCTTCACTAACAATGGTGACGAGCCTTTGATCATCAATAGTGCAAAAGGTTCTTGTGGATGTACTGTTCCTGACTGGCCAAAAGAGCCAATTCCTCCAGGTGGTGAAAGCCAAATCAAAGTGGAATTCAACTCTAAAGGTAAAGCTGGTAAACAAACCAAAACAGTTACGATCAACGCTAACACGGATCCTAACCCTACTCGTTTGACTATCAAAGCTGAAGTAGCTAAAGTAGAAGGCGCAGAAGAAGGTAAGTAATCAATCTGATTCTCGATTAAAAAAGGCAGCAAGTGAAATACTTGCTGCTTTTTTAAGCAATTAACGAACTAAATTTTTAGTTTGAATAGTGTTTGCTTCAATAATTTCGACTCTTTTTTTTGTTTCAATGAACTAAAAATTTAGTTGGTTAAAATGCAACTATTCACTTCAAAATCATTTTCTAACCCTTTTAACATCATTCAACATGAAAACATTTTTTGAATTAGTTCTTATCGCTGCAACACTTTTCATCTTTACCGCTTGCAGTCAATCCTCTGCCAACGAAAACCAAGGTAAACTAAGCAGTGAGAAAGTAGAAAAAGCAATTGTCTCTGTTGAGAAAACAGCCCCATCTGAAATGAGTGCCATCCCCAAAACAAGCATGACCTTTGCTTCAATGACCCACGATTTT
>JBGCDY010001008.1:0-4218 GCA_045105835.1 Chitinophagales bacterium | reverse complement strand
CCCTCGGCGCACAAATCACCGACTATCTATTGAAGCCTGTCAACCCAAAACAAATCCTGTTGACGCTCAAAAGAATCATGGATAGTAAGCATTTGGTGAGTAGTGCCACGACTTCTGCCTACCAAAAAGAATTTGGAAAACTTTCTATGGACATCCAAATGGGTTTGGATTATGAAGGTTGGGTAGATGTTTACAAAAAATTGATTAGTTGGGAATTAAAATTTGATGATGCCAATGCTCAGGAAATGCAAGAAGTCTTGGCAATGCAGAAGCGTGAGGCAAACAAGGAGTTTTGTCGATATGTGAGCCGAAACTACATAAAGTGGATGCAAAGCCACGATGAAGGCCCTACGATGTCTCATACATTGATGCAAGACAAACTACTTCCTCGCTTTGAGAAGGGAAAGTCCAACTTCATCATATTGATTGACAATCTTCGATTTGACCAATGGAAAGTCCTCAAACCTATTATTTCTGAAGAGTTTAGGTTTTTGGATGAAGACTATTTCTACAGTATCTTGCCAACGACTACGCATTATAGCCGTAATGCTATTTTTGCAGGCATGACTCCTCACAACATCGAAAGACGTTTCCCAAGAATGTGGAAAAACGATATTGATGAAGGCGGCAAAAACCTACACGAGGCGGATTTCTTAGAAGACCTTTTGGATAGAACAGGTCGTGGTGATTTGAAATTTAGTTACACCAAAATCACCAACCACCGTGCAGGTAGAGAACTAATGGACAATATTCACAACCTCTTGGACAACGACCTGAATGTGATTGTCTATAATTTTGTGGACATGCTTTCTCATGCACGTACCGAAATGGAAGTATTGAAGGAATTGGCAAGCGATGAGGCTTCTTACCGTTCGATTGCCAAATCTTGGTTCAGTTACTCTCCATTGTGGGAAGCATTGAAGAAAATCTCTGAAAAAGATGTACGAATTGCCATCACCACTGACCACGGAACCATCCGAGTCAATACACCCAAAAAGGTAATTGGTGATAGAAACACTACTACCAACCTTCGCTACAAACACGGTAGAAATCTGCAATACAATTCGAGAGAAGTATATGAAGTCCGCAATCCAATTGAGGCACAATTACCTCGCCCCAATGTGAGTTCAACCTTCATTTTTGCCAAAGAAGATTCTTTCTTTGTCTATCCAAACAACTACAATCACTACGTCAATTACTACAACAATACCTTCCAACACGGTGGCATGTCCATTCAGGAAATGATTGTTCCGATTGCGTGGTTTGAAAGTAAATAAATTGCTGATGGCTGTATTGTCACATTGCTATATTGTTGAAATGTTGAACTTTATCATTTTTAACAATTCAACAATATAGCTATTCAGCCATAGAACCCTACAACAATATGACCATTCAAAACTACTACCTCGGTTGCCCCATTTGGGCAAACAAAGACTGGACAGGCTCTTTTTTTACACCCAAAGCCAAACCCAAAGAATACCTTTCTCAATACGCCAAAGTCTTCAATACCGTAGAAGGCAACAATACTTTTTATGGCTTACCCAAAGCCTCTATGGTGATGCGCTGGAAAATGGACACACCCCAAGATTTCCGATTCAGCTTCAAATTTCCCAAACTCATCAGCCATGTCTATAAGCTGCAAAACGTACAAAAAGAAGTCACCCATTTTTTTGGAAGCTTAGAACCTTTGTTGGAGAAAACAGGCATTTTTTTTCTACAACTCCCCCCTTCCTTCAATAAAAAGAGTCTCCCTTCCTTAGAGCAATTTCTGCAAAACTTGCCGCAAGACTTGAATTACGCTGTAGAAGTGCGACACCTTGATTTTTTTCACAACGAAAAAGCAAAAGAAAGCCTCAACGATTTACTTCAAAAGCGGGGCATCAATCGAGCTATTTTTGATACCTCAACACTCCATGCCATTGAGTCCGAAGACGAACACATCATTGGCGCACAGCGAAAAAAGCCCCAAATGCCCTCCTATTTTACCTCGACTGCTGACCAACCCTTTCTGCGTTTTGTAGGTTATCCAACTCCAGAAGCCAACCGAACAAAATTCACCTATTTGGCTCAAATCGTGGCAAAATGGTTACAAGCGGGAAAAACTCCTTACGTCTTTATCCACTCACCAGGAGAATTGACCACTCCTTCCATTGCCCGATTCTTCCACCAATTATTGCAACAGGAATGCCATGGTTCGGGAATTGAAGTGGGGGAAGTACCTACCTTTCCTGTGGATAATTTACCAAAACTACCTGAGCAAATGAGTTTGTTTTAAAATTGCTTGGAGATGTTCAACAAATTCAATAGAATTGTGTCAAAATGCAAGCAAAATGAAGTCATTTATCCAGCTATCCAAGTCCATTCTTCTCATTTGTCTTTCTATTCTCCTATGGACTGCCTGCGAAAAAAGCACAGACTCTCCCTCTCCTCCTCCAACTCCTGATTTTACCGTTCCAACCATCACCCCCTCAGGCAACGAACAATACCTGAATCTAAAATCAGACTATATTTTTGACCAAGAAAAACTCCACACCTTCGAGCTAAAAATACCCGATGCCTCCTTATCGAAACTGGATGCAGACCCTACGGCAGAAGAATATGTTGAAGGGATGTTGATTTTTGAAGGAGATACCATCAGTCCTGTTGGAGTACGTTACAAGGGTTCTATTGGAGCATTTTCGGGCTGTGTGTCTAATTTTCAATTGGGTAACCCATCGGGTTACAAGACTTGTACCAAGCTTTCGATGAAGGTCAAAATCAATTGGGAAGGGCGTGAGGAAAAGTTTTACAAACTCAAAAAACTGCAATTCCATTCTCAAAACAATGATGATTCTCAAATGCACGACCGTTTGGGCTATTGGCTGTTTCGGTCAATGGGCGTATCTGCTCCCCGTTCTGTTCATGCAAGGTTGGTCATCAATGGCAAATATTCGGGCTTGTATGCACTCACAGAACAAATAGATGGTCGATTTACCCGTTATAATTTTGACGATGGAGAGGGAAATTTGTACAAAGAAATTTGGCCTTTGTCAATGAATGGATTTCCATACAGCGAAGGGGATTACCTCAATGCCCTTGAAACAAACGAAGACGAAAACCCTTCAATAGACATCATCCGACGTTTTGGGCAGCGAATTGCGGATGCCTCACCCTCAGATATTCAACAAGTTATTGCAGAATCTATGAACATCAATGAAATCATGTCCTATGCAGTCGTAGACAGAATGATTCGGCACGACGATGGTCCTTTTCATTGGTATTGTGGCGGAGGTGAATGCACCAATCACAATTATTTTTGGTATGAAGAACCCACCAACAAGCAATTGCACCTCATTCCTTGGGATATGGACAATGCCTTTCAAAACATCATCAGCCCTGCAAATCCCGTCACACCCATTGCCGATAAATGGGGCGAAACACGAAATAATTGTCAACCATTTGCGTATGGTTTTTTAGGTATTGAACAATGGTCTGCTTCTTGTGATAAATTGACGGCTGCTTGGGTAAGTTTTGAAGAGGAGTATGAAACATTGAAAACGGAGTTTAAAAATGGACCTTTTGCAGAAGAAGAGGTAAATACCTTGATTGACACTTGGACAGCACAAATTAGAGAGGCAACCATTGAAGCAAGAGAAACCTACTACGGTGACGCCATTTCTGTTCAAGAATGGGAGGCTGCTATTGCTCAACTCAAGAATAGACTTGCATTTGCCCGTCTCATTGATTAGCTTTACCCGCTTCTTTTACACACAAGATTTTCAAATAACCCAAAACAAACACTTCAATATATGGCAAAATACGACATCAACGATCCAACGGATTTAGACATCATGCGTGCTCAATTCGACATCATTTCGCACCGTGAGTGGCAAGATTACATTGATTTGGCTACCGAACGCAGCATTGGCTACAAAAACATCAATATCCTCAAAAGTTCAAGCCGAAAAGCGGGAATTTCAAAATACCTCAGCTCAAAAGTTCTTCTTTGGGTGATTAATTTGGTAGACCAATTGGATGAAGAAGTAGAAGAGACGGATGAGGATTGATTTTCAGAGTTTCGTTCTCCCTCTTTTATACTGAAACTGGGTTAATTTTGAAAATTGCTCAATAACGGTGGGTTTCGAAACCCACCGTTATTGAGCAATTTTATCTGTGCCAAGTATAATAGGTGAAAACATTAAAATTTAATGACTATGCTCCAAACTCCCCACCTTCGAC
>JBGCDY010001007.1:0-4254 GCA_045105835.1 Chitinophagales bacterium | reverse complement strand
TAACTCTAATACCAGCAGATACAGATTTGTCGTGAATATTAGAGTTGATTTTTGGTACAGTACCGTTAGGGTAAATAGCAGTAGTAGTTCTGTTTTGACTTGGTAGACGGTAGAAACAACCCGAAGAGCCATTTCTATATCCGATACCTCCAAAACTATAGAGCTCCAAATTCTCACCCAAAGGCACTGCCATATTTGCAAAGAATTTACCACCTCTTAATTCTGATTGACCGACACGCATATTGTAGTCACTTCTTGTTTGACCTCTTGCAGCCAACTCACCATCAGTCGCATCGCCACCCAATAAGCCTTGAGCAGTAGCTAAATCAGTAGCACCTGCAATTTGACTTTTCAAATCAGCAGAAAAATGACCTACGCCTTGAGCATAATTTTGCATTTGCTCTAGAGACAATTGGCTCACATCCTGACCATCAGCTCTTGCGATTCTTTCAACAGCATTTAAGTTATTGAAGATACCACCTGAAAATTCTTTCATTCGGTTAGAAGAACCTCTGTATTGAAATTCACCTGTGAAATTGATAAAACCACCCTCTTCGCCAATAGGCAAGCCATAGTTTACACCCATATTCACTACTTCACCATCACTATCTTTCAACTCACCTTCAAAAGCACCAATTTCGCTTGTGAAATTAGCACCAGTAGTCAAGCTAAGGTTCAATTTATTCACCTCGTTTTTCATCCTGATATTGATTACCCCTGCAATGGCATCCGAACCATACTGAGCAGCAGCACCATCACGCAATACTTCAATAGTTTTGACAGCAGAAGCAGGAATGGCATTCAAATCCGTACCTACATTACCACGACCAAAAGTACCATTCACGTTCACCAAAGAAGAAGTGTGTCTTCTTTTGCCATTCAACAATACCAATACTTGATCTGGACCCAAACCACGCAATGAAGCAGGGTCAATGTGATCCGTACCATCCGAAATGGTCTGTGTATTGGAGGAAAAAGAAGGTGCAGAAATATGTAGCAACGAATTCAAAGTTGTTTGAGGTGCTGCAACACTCAATTTGCCAACATTGATAACATCAACAGGAACAGGAGCATCTGTATTGGTTCTATTGGCAGTTCTTGTACCAGTTACAATCATGGCATCTAAGGCGACACCTTCTGACAAGGAAAAATCAGCAGTCACATCTCCACCATTTTGAATAGTAACATTGTTCTCTTGTGAGCCGAAACCTACATAACTTGCTACCAAGGTATAACTACCAGGGTCAAGGCGTAAAGAATACTGACCGTCCAAGTCTGTTGTAGTACCAATTGTAGTTCCCTTCACCACTACAGTTGCTGAAGGTAATGAACCATTTTCATCTGACACTGTACCGCTGACCGTACCTTGTTGTGCAAAAACCATAAATGGTGAAAGCAGCAACATGGTAATTAAAAGGGGCTTTAAATTTTTGTAGAAAAAATCTTGCATAGATTAAATAATTTGATTTGAAATAATTGAATTATTTTAAATAATGTGATTCTATGGAATTTAGTGTGAAAAAAAATGCATTAATTTTTAATACTAATAAAGTGTGAACTTTATAATGTTTTAAAAGAACATTTTTATTCAAAAAAGCTCATAGAATCAATAAATTGGAGGGTTAAGGTAGGAAAAAAACATTAGAGTTTCATTCCCATCTTCACCAATACCATCCTTGCTTAGATGTAAGACAAGAGTGATTGGTTGCAAGGTGTATGACATTTAAGGATTTTTAACAAGAAGGTCATTAAACAATTTCATGAATAATATTACATAAATATATGTAAGTTATTTTTTTAACATTTTATAATATTTCCATAAAAACTTGGCAATGTTCATTTTTTATTTCAAATTTGTTGGAATATTCCCTATGTATCACCATGCATTAGTTACTTAAACTCATCAAAAATGATCCCTTTTTTTTACCAAATTTCGCTTTTTAGAAAGGTTTTTTTATTCTATTTCCTTTTTTTTATTGGATTTGGATGCATCCCTTTTCTAAATGTACATTCTCAAACAAAACTTCAGGATACAGTCGATGAAGAAGTAGTTGTGCCCTACTTGCAAATAGAGAATGAGTTGTCTTCTCAAGCAAAGTCAAAATTGGTTAGAATTGATTTACCTTCTTTGCAAGAGGAATTGTCATTGGCTGTTTTAGAAACATTCCTCGACCCAGTGCCATCAGTAATCATAGATATTCCTATGCCACACAACTGCACTGTACCTTTTGAAGTCGTAGAGTCTCCTATTATGGATGCTAAATTTGCAAAAGCATATCCTTTTATCAAGACCTACAGCATTGTTAGCATTGAGAACAAAACCACTTACGGTAGGCTAACAAGTTCCCATTTGGGTATTCATGCTACAATCTTTTCTTTGGATGGAACGATTACTATTTTCCCAGTGCAAAACTCTTCTGATAAAACATCTCATTATATCAATCAAAATGGGTATAGAACAATGGAAGCTTGTGGAATGGAAGAAGAATTGACTGCCGAAGATTGGAAAGCCCATCACAAACGGCAACTGCAACTAAAACTACAAAAATCATTTGGTTATACAAGCGGTGACGAAGTACATACCTATCGTTTGGCAACTATAGCTACGGGCGAATTCCATGAAGTCAATTTGGATGCCACCAACGGAAGCGCAAATGACGACGACGATGTTTTAGCTGTTATTACAAGTATTGTTAATGGTATTCAAGTGTTTTTTGATCGGGATGTAGCCGTTCGGTTTAATTTGTTGACTCCTGTATTGTATGATGACCATACAACAGACCCCTTTACACCAGATACAGACGCAGGAGCTGATAGCCGAACACTACAAGCCAGAAAACAAATAGATGCTAGCTTTGATGTAGGAGATTATGACATTGGACACATTTTCCACAATACAAGTACTGTGGCTGGCTGGTCGTCAGGAGGAGTAGCGGGGCTAGGAGTAGTCTGTGATGATTTTGTTTTCGACGGAGGGCCTCAAAAAGCAAGAGGTTGGAGTGGTAGTTCTGATAACCAAACAGATAGTTTCATTGGATTAGCTGCTCATGAATTCGGGCATCAATTTGATGCAGCACATACCTTCAATGGTACAGGGGGAAGTTGTTCTAGCAATATTTCCAGTAGTGATTCTTATGAAATAGGCAGTGGTGTAACCATTATGGCTTATGTAGGAATATGCAGTGCTGCCCAAAATATTCCGATTAGCGGAACAGCACATGATTATTTTCATACACATAGTTTGACTCAAATCATCAACTACATCAATGTCTCTGGAAGCTGTGTGGCAGCAGTAGCCAATGCAAACACTCCTCCAACAGTAGATGCAGATGTATGTGGTGGTACTTACACAATTCCTGTATCTACTCCTTTTGAACTTATCGGAACAGGTTCGGATGCGGATGGAGATGCAGTTACCTACACATGGGAACAATACGATGAGGATGGTGCAGGTGTTACCCCCACTCAGGGAGATATTGGAGCAGATGCAGCTGATAATACCGACACCAATCCTACTCCCTTATTTAGAAACTACCCACCCTCTACTTCATCATCCCGAACAATCCCAGTCATTACAGATTTGATTGATAATGTTAGTTCTGATTTTGAAGTATTACCTACCGTTTCTAGAACCATCAATTTCAGATTAACAGCAAGAGACAATAACCCCAATGGTGGAGGTGTTGCCTGTGATGCTTTGGTGGTAAATGTTGATGATGTAGGAGGACCATTTGCTGTGACAGCCCCAAACGACGGCACAGAGTCTTGGACTGCAGGCTCCCCAGAAACAGTAACATGGAATGTAGCAGGAACAACTTCTGCTCCAATTAGTTGTGCAACAGTCGATATTCGCCTTTCTATTGACGGTGGCTTGACCTACCCTTATACTTTGGAATCAGGCACTTCAAATGATGGAACTGAAAGCGTGGATATTCCCTCAGGCGTACCAGATGTCTCTACTGCCCGTATTCGAGTGGAATGTGCAAGCAATACTTGTGTACGCTTTTTCGATATTTCTAATGATGACTTTGATATTAGTTCCAGTTGTCAGTCTGCAAGCAATTATATATGTTCAACAGATGCTGTCGCCGCAGACGAAGGCGATGGTAGTTTGGATTTGGGTTTATCATTTGAATATGGAACTGTAACCATAAGTGAAACTCGAAATATTGATGGTACTGATCCTATTGTTTCAAGAGGTATAGCCGATAGTCAAGGAAGTGCTACATGTACAGCAGTAGGCACAAGGGCATA
>JBGCDY010001006.1:0-2006 GCA_045105835.1 Chitinophagales bacterium | reverse complement strand
CTTTGGATGACCGTTGTTTTTTGGTCTACACAATTGGCAATCAGAGGAAAAACAAGCACAGAAGAAGAAATGGTACAAGCCGCATGGTTTCTATTGCAGCCCTATCTCACTTCAAAAGGAAAAGCACAATTGGCAAGATTGGAATTGAATTTAGCCGAAATTGAAATGAACTGAAACAATTAAAATAAATTCGATATGTTAGAATCTATTACACAAGAACAATACAAAATAGCAGTCGTCTGTATCCTACTAGTTTTTACAGTAGGTGATATTTTGGTTGGTGCTTTTAACTAAAAAAAAAAAAAAAAACGAACAAATGATTGGATACAAGAAGCCTTGGGCTTTGTCCAAATCACTACGGCTATTCAGCCTCTTATTTTATTCTTAGCAATTTTTGGCTTGATGCCACTCATTGCTCCCAATTTGGATGGTGCTTATTTGGGTACATCCATGTGGTTTGCTTTGCCGTTTTATTTGTTGATAGACGATGTGATGCAATATTGGTACCACCGAAAAGCGCATGAATGGGAATGGTTGTGGAAACTCCATAGACCACACCATGCAACCCCCGAAATGGGCGTTTATGCGACGTATAGAAATGCAGCCTTGTACTATCTCTTTATGCCCAATCTTTGGTGGGGAGGAATCATGACCTATTTGGGTTTTGGACCTGCTGTATTTTTGGGTTTGGTCATCAAAAGTTTGGTGGTTATTGGCGCACATAGCGAAGTCCGTTGGGATAGATTCTTGTACAAACACAAAGTCTTGCACCCTTTGGCTTGGGTTGTAGAAAGAACCATTTCAACACCTGCTACCCACTTTTCACACCACGGAAAAACAGCAAGAGACGGTATCAGTGACCCGAATGGTAATTTCAGTAATACCTTTTTCTTTTGGGACATCATGTTTGGGACTGCAATGATAACCAGAGAATACCCCAAAGAATATGGTATCGAAAACGACCCTGATGACCCGTGGTATGCACATCTTTATTATCCGCTGTTGAAGTCAAAAAAAGAAGGCAGTGAAATCTCCAAAGGCTTCAAAAAACAATCTTACATCAAAAAAGAGCCCCTCAAAACTACTTTAGCACCAGGCAAATATCTCTATTGTGCTTGCGGCAAAAGTGCGGACAATCCCTTCTGCAATGGTTCACATCATGGCACAGGAATGAAGCCCGTTTTCTTTGAGCTTCAAAAGGAAAGAAAAATTTCTTTGTGTACCTGCAAACAAACGAAAACACCTCCTTATTGCGACAATTCGCATGAGAAAATGTAATTTGAATTTAGACGAAAGACACAAGTAGAAAGACAAAAGACGGGTGATTCTGTATAAAAAGCCTTCCACTTATTGCCAACCAAAAATAGTCAGAGATAACGTTTTTAGCAAATTCTTTGGGCATAAAATCTTGTCTTTAGTCTTATGTCTAAAATCTTATGTCTTGTTACTTAAACCAAACACAAACAAATGTTCTACCTAACCCAAAGCGTTCATCGAAACGCTCAAATCAGAGGCAAAAAAATTGCGACCATCAATGGCGAACGCCAACGCACTTGGTCAGAAGTCAAAGACCGAGTTTCTCGTTTTGCAGGTGCGCTCCAAAATGCAGGAATTGAAGCAGGAGACCGAGTCGCTATTTTGGCACTCAATTCAGACCGTTATTTTGAATACTATTTTGGAGTGCCTTGGGCAGGAGCATGTGTTGTACCTTTGAACATCAGGTGGTCACACATCGAAAATGCCTATTCGCTAAAAGATGCAGGGGCGAAAGCTTTGGTCGTTGATGATGCGTTTGCGAAGATGGTGCCTGCATTGAAGGCAGCAGGAGTGGAGATAGATATTTTCATTTTTATTGGAGAAGGAGCTACTCCCGAAGGGATGTTGAATTACGAAGAATTGATTCAATCCACCGAACCTGTTGCGGATGCCTATCGCAAGAACGATGACTTGGCAGGTATTTTTTATACAGGAGGAACAACGGGTTTTCCAAAAGGAGCCATGTTGAC
>JBGCDY010001005.1:0-7494 GCA_045105835.1 Chitinophagales bacterium | reverse complement strand
TTGAAGAGGTATTCGTTTTTGTCGCCCGTAGCAATTGCCAATTTGGTGTACAAAATGCTTTTGATGCGGTCATTAACGGCTGTTTCTCCATAGTGTTTGGCGTAGTGCGATTTTTGGCGCAGCAAAATATCCATGGCTTTGCTACCAAAATTTTCGGCATTGTGGTAGACCCATTTCATGTTGCGAGGCTGTTTGATTTGCCCTGTCAATCGCAACCAGAAAAGGTTGAAGCTTGATTTCTGCTCGTATAGATTGTTTACTTCTTCACTGCTGAATTTACTTTTCTTTGCCTTCTTGACTTTTTTCGTTTTAGCTTTTTTCTCCTTTTTGACCTTCTCTTTTTTTACTGGTTTGCGTGCTTTTGGGTGTTTTTTGAGGATTTGATTGCCGAGGTTCAATATATCTTGTTCTCCTTTGAAGCCTCCTTCTTGAAGTATCAAACGACCATTTGAACCAAAAAATAGAGATTCAGGAATGGTTCGGATATTATAGCTTTGTTTTAGTTCGATGCCATCAAATGAATCTGCATCTACTTTTAGGCTGATGAAATTGGAGTTGTAAAAACTGCCTACGGAAGAGAGGGGAAAAACATATTTTTCCATTTGGCGACAAGGCAAGCACCATGTGGCTGATAGCTGTACAAAAATGGGTTTTTGCTGTTCGATGGCGAGTGCTTGTGCTTCTGCCAAAGTTCCGTCAAAGAATTCGATTCCTTTGTCATCGGATGCAAAACCAGTATGAGTGACCAATAACAACAGGGTGAAGAATAGGGAGCTAATCCAGTGTCTTTTGATTTTGGGTTGTGTGTTCATTGTTCGCTGTATTTTTGGGGTGCGCTAATAGTCGAGAAGGGGTGCGAATTTTGTGCCAATTATGCTAATTAGATGGGAGCGAACGTGTTAACGTTTAAATTTAGTGAAAAATATATGTGGGTTTGACGATGGATAGAAATAAAAAAACACCTCAAAGGAAGTATTGAAGTGAAGGAAGTTGTTGAGGAATAGAGAGTAAAATGGAGGTTTTTTTATAAATCATCGGGTGAATCTATTCCTTCAATGAAAAGAGATTCATCCGATGATGGTCTATTTTGTAGCTTCTAAAATCATAACAGATTGTACTAAGAACGGAAGCCTATGGGGCGTTTGTGTGGGTATTTTTGTTTTAGAATATCATCGTAATAATCAGCATAATTGCCAACACGTGTGATGGTTGCAAAAGCTTCATTTGGGTCCAAACCGTCACATTCTCTAATGGATTTGATACAAACATGTTCGTTGTAAACAGTGAATGCTGCACCATATAGTTGGTGGTTGATGGTGAGAAGTTCTAAAGTTAGGTTATCTCGATTGGAGCGAGGCATTTGCATGACAGGAGCCATGACTTGGAAGTAAGACCTTTTCTCCTTTTCGATATAGATGATGTCAATATAAACTTTTACTGAGCCTTTTGTTAAATTCCATTGTCCTTCTTTCTGCCCTTTCGTTGTTTTTGGATCTATACCCAGTTTTTGGATACACTCTTCAACGACTGCAAAATATTGTGCATTATTACTCATGATGCTTAAATTTTTAGCGTTTTATAGAATATGAAAAGATAAGCAATATAGCTATTTTTTTTTAGATAAGCACAATGTGTACTTTATGGTTTTCATTGAAGTTCTTTGCCGTTTCAAGTAGGTATTTTGCTGTTGAAAGGAAAATTATTGAAGTGATTTCCATAAGACTGAAATCTTTGAAGAATTTTTTAGAAAAAAAATAGAAAAATTATTTTGTTTTAAATTGCTGACTGTCATTGTTTTATTAGAAATTTTGAAGTGGACGTCGCCTGCAATGAATGATTTTAATAGGTTCAGCTGAATAAAAATAACCTTCCTTATAGGGGAAATCTCCCTTTGCGCTGTCTTAGTTCTGAATCAATTATATACAAGCTATTTCCAAAAAGACTTACTCTATTTTTTTAGTATACCAATCAGCCAGAAGTGGTATTTTTTATTTTTTTCATAAAACATTAGATTGTATGTTTAAATCAATGAGATGGTCTTTTTGGACACTTGTGATGACCTGTTCTATTTTATTTTTTGCGGCTTGTGAGAAAGACCAAGCTGTACTCGATTCTGCAAATTCGGATGCTCAAACCCAAAATTTTGTTCGAACGATACAAAGTTCGGCTAACAGTAGTACGGAAGGGGAAGATTCGACAGATTATGGAATAGACTGTTTTGAGTTTGTATTTCCTATTGAAGTGAGTATTCCTGGGAGTGATGTTACTTCGGTCGATAGTGAAGAGGCATTTTTTGACCTATTGGACCAGTGGTTTGAGGACAATGAAGGCGAAGAGGATATTGAAGGTTATCCAACCTTTGTGTTTCCAATTCAAGTGATTTTAGACGATAGTACAAGCCAGAGCATTCAGAATGAAGAGGAACTTTGTGAATTGCATGAAGAATGTTTTGAGGGAGAATATGAGGATTGGGGCGATGAAGACTGGGGTGATGAGGAATGGGAAGATTGGGACGAAGGTGATTACGAAGATGAAATGTGCTTTACTTTCCAGTTTCCAGTGAATGTGGTCTTGCCTGACGGAACGGTATCTGTTGCGGATTCGGAAGAAGCAGTGGAGGATATTTTCTACGATTGGTTTGAAGCGAATGAAGACGAGGTTGAAGAAACCTACCCTACTTTTGAATACCCATTGACGGTTGTGATTTTGGAGGACAGTACGACACAAGTTATCAATAGTGATGAAGAATTGGACGAATTGTTTGAAGAATGTTTCGACCATTTCTTTGAAGATTGTTTTGAAGTGAACTACCCAGTGGATGTAGCATTGCCTGATGGAACGGTATTGAATGCTGCGGATGAAGATGGATTTTACGAGATTATTGATACTTGGTTTGAAGGAATAGATGAAGATGATGAAATTGAAAATTTTCCGAGCTATGTTTATCCTATTGAAGTGACCCTAGAAGATGGTACTGTAGAGAGTGTCGAAAATGAAGAAGCGCTGGAGGCATTGTATGAAGACTGTTATGAAGAAGAATGTCCTGTGGATGGAGCTGCCTTGAATACAGGTGGTGACGAGCAGGTGGCGACCAAGACAGTGTTGAAGCGAAAGACAAGTAAGGTGGAGCGCAAATAGCACCTTGCATTGTTTTTCAAAAACAAAAACCTCGATTGAATTTATCAGTCGAGGTTTTTTATTGTTCTAAATCAATGTTTTAATAGTTGGCTGAAATCAAACAGCTAAGTAGGAATCAAAATTAAAATAACAATTCAAATAAAAATTACTGTTGGTAAACAGGTAATTGTAAAGTTTTAATTGTTAGGATAAATATGACTGACTACTTATTAGTCCCACTTCAAGTCATCTTCGTCGTCATCAGCAGTTCCTTCAACAAAAGAGTTGTCGGCATCATCAGTAGGTCCTTCGACAAAGGAATCTTCTCCTAACTCCAAGTCGTCCATTTCTACTTCATCTTCCCCCTCTACTTCTACTTCCTCCTGCACTTGTGCTGTTTCCCCTTTTGGGGCATTGTAACCTCCATCTTCGTCATAAGGTCTACGTGTATATTCGTCAAAATCGTACTCAGGCATCAACTCTGTTTTTACGTGGTTTACAGTCTCTTCTAAACCCGTCATAAACTTGTTGAAGTCTTCTTTGTAGAGGTGCAATTTGTGACGTTCATAGCTGTCATCGTCAAAGCGTTTTTTACTTTCCGTGATGGTTATGAAATAGTCATTTGACCTCGTAGTGCGAACATCGAAGAAATAGGTTCGTCTTCTTCCTGCACGAATTTTTTTGGAAAATACTTCGTCTCGATTAAATCTGTTCTCCACTTTCAACACATTTTAATTAAAAAAAAATGAAAACATCAAATAGATGTTTCTCTAAACCATTACAAAACTATATTATTATTTCATAAAAAAAAATGTTATAAAGCCATTTTTTTATCTTCTAACCTCTGTTTCTCATATAAATCAAAATAATAGCCCCTCGCTGACATCAAACTGCTATGTGTTCCTTCTTCTACAATCCTTCCGTGCTCCAATACTACAATTTTATCGAAGTCCATCAAGGAAAAGATACGGTGGGTGATAATAATTGCTGTTTTATCAGCTAAGTATTTATTGAGATTATTGATGATAACATGCTCAGTATTTGCATCTACGGCAGACAAACAATCATCAAAAATCAACAATTGAGGGTTTTTGATGAGTGCCCTGGCGAGCGAAATTCTTTGTTTTTGACCGCCCGAAAGCGTCACGCCCCGTTCACCAACGAGGGTGGAAAATTTTTCGGGAAGTGCTTCGATTTCCTTCAAAATCACTGCTTGATGGACTGCTTGTTTGATTTCTTCCATCGTTGCATCCTCTTTGCCAAAAGCAATATTGTCTCGAATCGTATCCGAAAACAAGAATACATCCTGTGGAACATAACCAATTTGCGCCCGCAATTTACTCAAGTTCAATTCTCGAACATCGGCTTCATCCATCGAAATCTGCCCTTCGGTCACATCATACTTTCGCACCAACAATTCTGCAATCGTACTTTTACCCGAACCTGTTCGACCAATCAAAGCCATTTTTTGACCAGGCTTCAAATTGAAGGATACATTTTGGAGGGCTTCAATCCCCGTATCAGGATAAGTAAAACTCACATCCTCCATTTTTACACCGCCCTTCAATTCAAACATTTCATCATTGGGAGAATTGATTTCTGGCTCTGCCTGCAAAAACTCATTGATGCGTTCTTGTGAAGCTTCCGCACGTTGTATGATAGATGCCACCCAACCGATTGAAGTAACCGGCCAAGACAACATATTGATGTAAATCACAAACTCTGCAATATTTCCCGAAGTCAAATAGCCATTGATAACCTGTTGTCCACCAACATAAATGGTGATAATCACACTCGTTCCAATTAGGGTCAGCATCAAAGGAAAAAAGAGTGCTTGAACGGTTGCCAACTTCAATGACTTCTCTTTGTACAGTTCGCTTTCTTTCTCGAAAAAAGTATCTGTTGCCTTTTCTTGTGTATAAGCCTTCAATACCCGAATCCCAGAATAAGACTCTTGGGCGATGCTCGTCAAATTGGAAAGTTGTCTTTGGATTTCCTCGCTTCTTCGATTGATGATGTTGTTCACATAGTAAATCGAAATGGACAAAATCGGCAATGGAATCAAGGCATAAAGAGTCAATTCCACATTCACTCGCAGCATCGTTGAGACCACAATGACAATCAAAACCGTCAAATTTACGCTGTACATCAAGGCAGGGCCTAAGTACATTCTCACCCTTGTCACATCTTCGGTGATGCGTGACATCAAGTCCCCCGTTCTATGACGTTTGTAAAACGCAGTAGTGAGTTTTTGGTAATGCTCGTAGATTTCGTTGCGAAAATCGTATTCAATCAACCTCGACATCACAATCATGGTTTGCCGCATGAAAAACATAAAAATGCCCTTCATCACCGCCAAACCTAATACTGCCAATGCAAAAAACACAACGGCACTACTGAAGATGCTATAAAAAGAAGATTGAAGTTCAAAGTCATTGTAAAGGTGATAGTATTCAATGTTTTCTTTCACCAAATTGAAGGCATGGCGAATCACCTGTGGCGGCAAAACCCCAAATACATTGGAGAGCGTCACAAACAAAACTCCTAAGAGCAGTCGCCAACGGTATTTGAAAAAATATTTATTGAGATGTAAAAGATTCTTCATTAATTGTGGTGGTTTGATTGCCTATACACATACAACTCAAACGTTGCGAAAATGTTTTTCTAAAATAATGCGATTCTCATCCACAGTAGCCCTTGCATCAAAATCTACTATTTTGAATCCTCGTTTGATGCTGCAAAGCAACATTCCCTGATGTTGGTTGTGTGTTTTGAAACGTACTGATTGATAACCCTTCAATAATGCCCATTGTTCTTGACGACCCGCCAACAAACTTGCTACTCCTTTTCGGCGATGTGCTGGAAGTACGCCCCCCATCCAGCTGTAAAAAGAGCCATCTTGCTCTCGTTCATAGCCAACCTTGAAGCCGACTATCTCACCTTCGATTTCTGCAATGAGAATGAGATGTGTCACACTATCAAGTCTTTTGACATATTCGGCAGTCATATAGGCTTTCCCAAATTCGGGAATCTGATGGGTGATGGTTGTGGCTTCTAAGATAGAGCCTTTTCTAATGGTAATTTGAGGATGATTATTCATGGCCTGTATATTTTTTTGAAGGAGCAAAGGTACAGAAACTAAGAGAGATAAAATATTGAAAAAATGATGTGTTTGAGGGGGAATTTGAAGACGCTTGATTTAGTTTTAAGTAATTGAATATGAGTGATTTATTTTTATTTGGCTCAACGGGTAGAGAATATTTTTGACTGGTTTATACTTCAATGTTGATTGTTATTCCTTTTCTACCTCCTTCGATAATTCTTCTTCAATCTCTGCAATAGAAGGTAGTTGCCGCTCTAATTCAGCAGGAAATTTGTAGTCGGAAATACCAATGGGTTGTGTCATTCCTCTCAAAGCATACTCTGCCACTATTTTGTTTTTACTTTTACACAAAATGAGTCCAATAGAAGGACTGTCTCGTTCAGTCTTTAAATTATCGTCTAAAGCAGAAAGATAAAAATTCATTTTCCCCACAAATTCGGGCACCAATTCCCCTGTTTTCAAATCAATTGCAACATAACAGTGAAGTTTGGTATGGTAAAAAAGTAGGTCAATGTAGTAATCTTTGTCTCCAACAAGTAGGTGGTATTGACGACCGATAAATGCAAAACCTGCTCCCAATTCCAATAAAAATTGTGAGATGTGTTGAGTCAGAGCTTTCTCTAATTGTAGCTCTTGCATTTTTTCTTCTCCCGTCAAGAAGTCAAAAATATAAGGGTCTTTTAGTGTTTCCCGAACCAAATCAGATTGTGGGTGGGGTAAGGTTGTGTTGAAGTTGTGGATGGCTTTACCTTGTCGTTCATATAGTTGAAGGGCTACTTGATGCACAAGTACATTCCGAGACCAGCCGTTCTCAATGGTTTTTTGAGCATACCAAATGCGTTTTTCATTGCTTCGAAGTTTACTCATTAAGGCTATATTATGATACCACGTAATTTGTGCAAGCGGCACTTGCACAAATTCAATATTATCATAAATTGAAGCAAACTGCCTCATATACTTCAAGTTGCGAGAAGAAATACCCTTCATATCAGGAAAGGCTTTTTTCAGATCTGCCGAAAGTTGGTCTATGATTTTGCTGCCCCAATCTTCTTCCGCTTGCTTCTTCAAAATGTGCTGCCCAATATTCCAATACAAAACAATGAGTTCTCGATTGACTGCCAAAGCTGCTTTTGTACGGGCAGTTTGAATTTGCAATTTCACGTTTTGAAGTAAGTTTTTGTAAGGTGTTAAATCCATAAAGAAATTCTTTCAAAAATGAACTGATTTCCTTCAATAACCCCGTGTTTTAACTCGGAGAAATGAGGTATTTATTT
>JBGCDY010001004.1:0-6814 GCA_045105835.1 Chitinophagales bacterium | reverse complement strand
CCGCCCAAAGTTGGGTATCGTTCTATAATGGCTGTTTTCATTCCCAATTGAGCGCATCGAATGGCTGCTACATATCCTCCTGGTCCTGAACCAGTAACAGTAACGTCGGATTTCATGTTGTATTTGTATTTTTTGCTTTTTAATTGTCTCTTCTCAAACAACAAACAAAAAACCCGATAGTTTTTTCAAAATTGCTATCAGGTTCTTTGTCATTTATTCATTCAAAATTTATATCAAATATTCAAGAACATTTTCATTGGCTCTTCCAACAGTTCTTTCACCTTCACCAAAAAGCGAACCGCCTCTTTTCCATCAACAATTCGGTGGTCATAAGACACTGCCAAATACATCATTGGACGGATTTTGATTTCGCCATTCATCACCATCGCACGTTCTTGGATTTTGTGCATTCCCAAGATGGCAGATTGTGGTGGGTTGATGATTGGGGTAGAATTGAGTGAGCCAAATATTCCTCCATTGGAGATGGTGAATGTTCCACCAGTCATTTCTGCCATGGTCAATTTGCCATCACGCCCTTTGAGTGCCAAAGCCTTGATGCCTTTTTCGATTTCTTCCAAGGTCATCTTCTCCACATTTCGCAATACGGGTACGACCAAACCTTTGGGGGTAGAAACGGCTACCGAAATATCCACAAAATCATGGAACTCAATTTCTCCAGCTTCTGTGTCAATATAAGCATTCACCAAAGGATATTCCATCAATGCCATTGCACAGGCTTTGCTGAAAAAGGACATATAGCCCAATCCAATTTGGTGTTTTTCTTTGAAGGTCTCTTTGTATTTTTTACGAATCGCCATCACTTCTGTCAAATCTACCTCATTGAAGGTAGTGAGCATTGCCGTGTCATTTTTTGCAGCCAATAAACGACGAGAGATGGTTTTTCGTATGCGGGACATTTTTTCTTTGCGAATGCCACGACTGCCTGCTTGAACCGTTGCAGGAGCTTCTACCTTTTTAGGTGCTGCTTTTTTGACTGAAGGAGTTTGTTCCACTTTTGCAGGTTTTTGTTGGAGGTGCTTGGCGACATCTTCTTTGGTGATGCGACCATCTACCCCCGTTCCTTTGATATTGGCTGATTGCAATCCATTTTCAGCAATCATTTTTGCGGCAGCAGGCGAAGGATGCCCTGTTGCGTAAGTTGTATTTTGTGTGCTTGGAGTAGAAGTAGTTTTTGTTTCTACTTTTGCAGTTTCCTGTTTGGGTTCTTGTGCTGCTCCACTTGTGTCAATTCTCGCAACAACTGTTCCTACTGCCACATCGTCTCCCTCTTCCACTGTAAAATGAACAATGCCAGCAGCTTCGGCAGGCAATTCCATATTGGCTTTGTCTGTTTCTACTTCAAGAATCATTTGGTCCATTTCAACATAGCTTCCATCTTCTACCAACAATTCGGCAATTGTCACTTCGGTGATGGATTCTCCGCTGGTAGGAATTTGCATTTCTATTATTCCTCCACCGCTTTTTGGAGCAGGTGCTTGGGTATTCTTTGTTGGTTCTTCTACGAGTGGTTCTGGTGCAGCTTTTACTTCTTCTTTTGCAGTCGGCTCACTTGTTGAGGCATCTTTCGCCTCTGTTTCTATCGTTGCAACGACTGTTCCCACAGCTACATCATCTCCTTCTGCCACCAAAAATTTCACAATCCCTGCTGCTTCGGCAGGTAATTCCATATTCGCTTTATCCGTTTCTATTTCCATAATCGACTGATCCATTTCGACATAACTGCCGTCCTCGACAAGTAGTTCGGCAACAGTAACTTCGGTGATGGATTCCCCACTGGTAGGGATTTGCATTTCTATAAGTGCCATATTCTGGTTGAATTTGTTTTATTTTTATTACTTGAATTTGCAGTACAAAAAGAATCAATATAAATGAGTATTTATTCAAACGGTATAATTCTGTAACGGCGATTTCAATCGCTGACACGCTCTACGAGATTTATTCCCTTTGAGAAATTCACCCAAAGGAATGAGGGTCATCATTTTTTTAAAATCAAATCCTCTTTTCTCACTATACCTTCGGCGGTTGAAACCGCCGTTACCAAACAAATCCTATATTAGGCAAAAGTTCTTTTCACAATACTCGCCTGTTCTTTTTCGTGTACCTTTTTGAAGCCCGTAGCAGGAGAAGCACTTGGTTTTCGAGAGACTACTTCCATTTCTACCTTAGGCATTTGGTACAAAATAAACGACCATGCCCCCATGTTTTGCGGTTCTTCTTGTACCCAAGTCACACTTGCATTTTTGTATTTCTCAAAAATAGCGTCCAATTGCTTTTGTGGAAATGGATACAACTGTTCTAACCTTACAATGGCTACATCTTGAATATTGTTTTCTTCTTGATGCTTCAATAAGTCATAATAGACCTTCCCTGTACACAAGGCCAATTTGCGAACCTTCGTTGGGTTTTGGATAGCAGGGTCGTCCAAAATTTCCTTGAATCCTGCTCCTTCTGCCACAAAGTCTTCAATTGGAGAAACACATTTAGCATGTCTCAAAAGTGATTTTGGAGACATCACTATCAATGGCTTACGGAATGGACGGTGTTGTTGGCGGCGAAGTACGTGGAAGAAGTTGGCGGGTTTGGTGATGTTCACCACGCTGATGTTGAACTCTGCACAAGCCTGTAAGAAACGCTCCAATCTTGCACTCGAATGCTCTGGTCCCTGTCCTTCGTATCCATGTGGAAGCAGCATTACTAAGCCACTCATTCTGCCCCATTTACTTTCGGAAGAAGTAATAAATTGATCAATCATGGTTTGAGCACCGTTCACAAAATCTCCAAACTGTGCTTCCCAAATCGTAAGAGAAGAAGGTGATGCCATCGAATAACCAAACTCAAAACCCAATACCGCAAACTCCGATAAGAATGAATTGTAAATAAGAAAACGACCTTGTTTTTCTGCCAAATCGCTCAATAAATTGTGCTCTTTCCCAGTATCTTCTCTCAATATCGCATGACGATGTGAGAAAGTACCTCTTTTGACATCCTGACCACTCATTCTTACATTGTGCCCTTCCAATAGAATAGAACCGTATGCCATCAATTCGGCAGTTGCCCAATCAAGAATTCCTTTTTCACCAACTATTCGTTTTCGGTCGTTCAATAATTTTTGGACTTTCCTCAAGACCTTGAAGTCTTCTGGAACGCCTGTAATGCCTTCAAAAATGGTTTGGAACAATTCCTTGCTGATACCAGTGCTTGGTGAATACTCAAAATCTTTGGGATCAATGGTTGGCTTCAATGCTTTCCAATCCAATTCAGATTCTTGAAACTTATATGGAAGTGGCTCTTCATTGCGAACCATATCCAAACGTTCTTGTAATAATTGGCGAAATTCCTTGTCCAATCTTTTTGCCAAGGCTGCATCTATTTCGTTTGTTTCTGCTAATTTTTTGGAGTAAAGGTCACGAGGATTTTCATGTTTTGCAATGAGTTTGTACATCGTAGGTTGGGTAAACTTGGGATCGTCGCCCTCATTGTGTCCATGCTTTCGATAGCAAACCATATCAACATAAATGTCTTTGTTGAATTTTTGACGGTATTCAGTGGCTATTTTTGCAGCGTAAACAACAGCTTCTACATCGTCTCCATTGACGTGCATCACAGGAGCTTTTATGATTTTGGCTACATCTGTACAGTAGTTTGCAGAACGGGCATCGTCAAAATCTGTGGTGAATCCAATTTGGTTATTGATTACCAAGTGAATCGTACCGCCTGTATAGTAGCCTTCCAATTCCGACATTTGAGCGACCTCATACACAATACCTTGCCCTGCTACAGCAGCATCTCCATGAATGAGAATCGGCATCAACCTATCATAGTCAAAATCGTAAATTGCATCCGCTTTCGCTCTCGAATAACCTTCTACTACTGGATTCACAGCCTCCAAATGTGAAGGGTTTGGAGCCAGTTTCAAATAAACTCTTTTACCTGATTTGGTATCCATTTGAGAAGAATAGCCCAAGTGATACTTCACATCTCCATCTCCCATTGTCTGTTCAGGAAAAATTCCTTCAAACTCACTGAACATTTCTTCGTAAGTTTTCCCGAGGATATTCGCCAAAACATTTAGACGACCTCTATGCGCCATCCCGATGATGACTTCTTCTGCCCCTGTTGCAGCAGCCTCCTGAATCATGGCATCAATAGCAGGAATGATGGACTCTCCACCTTCTAAGGAGAAGCGTTTTTGTCCTACATACTTCGTGTGTAAAAACTGCTCAAAAACAACCGTTTGGTTTAATTTTCGAAGAATGTGTTTCTTGGTCGATGAATCGAAGTCGTAGCCATTCGTTCGTTTTTCGAATCGGTCAATGAACCATTGAATCGCCTCTGGATCCGTCTGGTGCATAAATTCTACTCCAATACTTCCACAATAAATAGTTCGCAATCGGTCAATGATATTTTGAAGACTTGCATTCTTCAATCCAATTTCGCTGGAAACATCATAGGTCTTATTCAAATCAGCATCGGTCAAACCAAAGTCTTTCAGTTCCAAATGTGCGCCTCGATCCTTTCGTTTGCGGATAGGATTCGTGTCTGCTTCCAAATGGGCTTTGCTTCGGTATGCTTGAATAAGGTTGTACACCTTCAATTCCTCTAAGAGAGAAATATTGGTTTTTGAGGTAGTTTTCCCCACTGGTTTAGTGACAGTTGTCGTACTGCCATTTCCATTTGCACTTACCACTGCATAATCAAAACCTTCAAAGAATTTTCGCCAATCCGTGTCTATTGAATCTTTATCTTGTTGATAATTTTTGTATAAAGACTCAATATAGGCTGGATGAGCATTGCTGATATAAGAATAATTGCTAGCCATAATTTATTTTCCTTTTTTGTCGCAAATATCGGAGTTTTTTCTAAAAACGTATTCCTTTATTTGATAAATTTGGTGTGTTCTATAAGGACTCAAACAAGCACCAAAAATCAAGTATTCTTGAAATTAAAAATCAAAGTTAAAAAATTATTGATTGTCAAGTATTTGAAATCTCCAATATCTTCATTTATTTTGTTAGTATATGCTCAATTTAGAGAGAAATTTCAGAAACACAACCCAACTTGTATATCCATAAAATCTGCAAATACATGATTAATAATGACTTGTTTTGAAGTATTCAAATGAACTCGCCTCCTCCAATCCATCAATAAACTAAAATCTCTCCTTATCAAATTCTAAGAAACACAAAAAATATTCCTTTATTTTGCATTTATGCTTTTTACCCCCAAAACAATTGATGATATGCAAAAATACGTTGACCAACTCATAGAAGACATTGAAGAAATTATCGTGTGGCACAACGAAGGCAGACTCCCACAAAATTCAAACAGTTTTGACGCTCAAGTAGAAGAAGTCGAACGCTACATCAACGAAAAACCCAAAAAAACATTTGGCACTTATTCAGGTTTGACCAAAGTTCAGTTCCCCCCTTCTGACCGCCTTAGTATTGACCAAATGAATGCACTCGCCAATGCTTTGGACAAACTCCTTTTTACCTTCCACATTCGAGCCGCCATTCCCGAAATCCTTCCTGTTGCAGTCGCTTACCAAACCTTTGTAGATTTATTGGACAGCCCCGTACTAATTATGAAACGTGGGTTGATGGGAATCGAATTTTGCAGTTATGAACACCAAAAATGTCCTTGGGATTTGACCTATTGTACTTGTGTTCAGTATGCAGAGGGAGAAGAAAAAGAAGCTTTGGACAAAATGGAACTTCCTCCTCCAGCTCCTAAGAATGAACTGTTTGATAGACAAATCACCGAAATGGATTATTGGAAAAGAGATGCAGAAAATATGAGTGAGGGTGATGATTCTTTTGGTAGTGAAGAAGATGGAACGCTGCCTTTTTAGTCTTTCACAAGAAACGAATCAAGCAACTTAAAACTCATTGCACTTGCTTAGTCGATAAATTCACCAAACGGTTTTGAAGCCATTTCTATCAATGGAGCAAACAATTGGATATCCTCTGTTGCGATTCCCCATTTGTAATGCACGCCCATTTCTTCTGTTTGAATCTTCAATTCAAAATCAGAGCCGTCTAAACGAATAAAGGCATCATTTTCAAGTATATTCGGTAACTCTTGTGTTTTCAAATGAGCGAAATAAGTTTTTAATCTTTGCATTTCTTCTTGTGACAACAAATGCTCTTTCACCACAATTCTGAGTCTGTCAAGGTTGTAAATCCCATTTTTCCAGCGTATCAAATCATATTTCTTGTCCCAAACCCTAAAACAAAACCGCATCATACTTTCCTCATTTTCAACCAAAACAATTTGGTAAGGATTGCCTACGGCCGAAGGAAATTCCAAAAACGCAAGAATCACTTGCTCCTTTTCTTCAATGACGAAAGCTTGTATTTCCCCCTTTGCAGCTTCCTGCAATTTGGAAATACTATTGGAAAACCTTTCATTTGACTTGAACACAGGAATGAAAATTAAAATGAGAATAAAAGTTAAAACACACTTCAATATGGTTCTGCTTTTGTAAAAAATCAAGCATCTTCTTTCTTCCAATCTTGCACCACAAAGCCATCACCTTCAATCGAAACATAATACAACTCATCGTAGCCCTCTTCAAAAGAGGGCTGTTCCAATCGCTTATAGGTTCCGAGAAGCCCTACATCTGGAATCCGTTTTTTACCCTCCCTCCTATTATTTCGCTCCAATGCATCCGCTGCTATGGATTGAAAATAATAGCCAATGAGTCGGTATTTGTGTTCCTTCAATTGGGTGATGTATTTCTTTCGCTCTGCAATCGTTGGGTTCGTGTTGTCAATCACCACTTTTTGGTGAA
>JBGCDY010001003.1:0-7894 GCA_045105835.1 Chitinophagales bacterium | reverse complement strand
ATAGCTATAATGGCAGGAAAAGACTCTCCATCTCCTACATTGATATGAGCAGAAGCAGCCAATAAAAAATCAAAAAAGAATCCTGCGTATGCCCATTCCTTCAACATTTGAGATTTTCTTGACCAAATAGCAATTAAGCCTAAAATCTTAGCAACTGCCAATGGGTAAATGATGTAGGTTGGGAAACCTAACTTTGTAAACGTTTCGCTTACCATCTCGTATTGGAAGAAATACATTCCTGCTGACATTAGCATCAATGCAGTTAACAAACCTGTTGATACCCAAAAAATTATTTTGTCTTTTTTATTCATGATGTTATTTGTTTATAGTATTGTAGGAATTAATATTTCCATTCTCAAATATAACAATTTGTCTATAAAAGATTTTATTTCTTCGAGATAATCTCCATCATCTTTTGAGCCGTTTCATGCCCAGAGTTTTGATTTTGCCCCGTCACAAATCTGCGTTCTTCATCAATGACCGTAATTGTCGCAAAAATATCTCGGTTGGCGGTATTGCTTTTGTAGTTTACGCCCAACTTTCGCAATTCTGTTTCGGGATGCAAGGGAGTTTGTGTTATGCCCAATTCCTTCAACTGTTTATCAGTTACACCCGTGATGGTTCTACCCGTAATCAAGAAATTACCCAATGTATCTCTCGCCTGAATCAAACCCAATGAGCCATGACAAACACTTCCAATAATCGGACTTTCCGCATAATAAGCTTCACTCACTTTTTTGCCCAATACTTCCGATTGACCAAAATCATAAGCAGCACCCCAACCACCCGCCAACCAGATGGCATCGTATTGGGTAAAATCTACCCCATCAATTTTGGGGGAGTTTTTTACTTTTTCTTGAAAAACTGCATCCTTCAAATAGCGTTCATCCGCATCTGACTTAATCATGTATAAAAAGGATTGTGGGTCAATGGGAACTTCTCCTCCTTCAATACTGGCTACATCCACCTCCATTCCTGCATCCAAAAACTCGTAATAAGGAACGGTCATTTCTGACGCAAAAACGCCCGTGGGTTTTCCTGTTGTTTCGCTAAATCCACTCAACACGCCATGACTTGTGGTGATGATTAAGGCTTTTTTGCCTTTGAGTTCGTATTGTTTTGAAGTGGGATAGTCGGGGTGTAAACCTGCGGAGTGTAAAATTGAAGGAAGTGCCAATGCGAATAGGACAATGAAGGCGAGTAAAATGCCAAGAATTATTAAGCATTTCTTTTTCATTTTGGATGATTTATTGATTAGCAGGTATCCGATACTATTGAGTATTTTACACTTCTTCCAGCATCTTTCTAATCAAAGAAATTTGCCCCAAATGATAATAACTGTGTTCAATCACTCCTTCAATATTTCTACGATAAGTACCGTATTTTTCATCTGTGAAAGCACTCTCCAATTTTTCATCTGACATGCGTTCAACATGATTGGCAAATTGTTCAGCATTGCTCCACATATCCTTCAATAGTGTATTCCAATCTTCTTGTGACTTTATTGGAGGAAGGTCAAAACTGAATTTGTCTCGAATTTCGAGCGCACCTCCTTCAAACACATTTACAATTCCTGCTGTGTAATAATTGATGTGGTAAGCCAAAGCTGCAATGGTATTTAAAGTGCCGATTTTGTGGGTTGCTTG
Organism: Chitinophagales bacterium; assembly: GCA_045105835.1. Taxonomy (GTDB): domain Bacteria; phylum Bacteroidota; class Bacteroidia; order Chitinophagales; family UBA2359; genus JAUHXA01. The sequence goes on along the minus strand of JBGCDY010001003.1, from coordinate 6,248 downwards.
TTTCCAAGTTACGTTTGACAATTGAAGTTTGTAATTGGTATTGGCAATCCATTTGCCGCTTAATAGGACTTCTCTAAAGCGATTTGCGAGTTGTTTTGAATTTTCCATTTTGGATGATTTTGACAGGTATCGGATACCTACTTATTGAATTGTATTTGAAGTCAACAATGCCCCATACTCCAATGCGATTTTTCGGTCTTTGCTCACCACTTCATATTCGGGAGTAGTCGACATCTCGATAAAAGACTCCTTTGAAGGATAAGACACAATCAAAATCATATCTGGTTGAGTGTCATAATCTCCAATAAGGGTTTTGGTGATGTTGCCCATCCACAAGACTTTACCCTTTGCTTTTTCTATAAAAGGCACCATGTTTTTGGAGTACCGCAAATAGGCTTCCTTTCCAGATTCGTCACCATTGCCCGACTTTTCTTTGAACTTCAAAATATTCACCATCGTTATGGGGGTATTGGAGGGATAGTTTTTGATGAAGTCGACGAACTCTTCTTTTGAAGGAGTGACTTGATTTGTTAGGTTCATTTTGTTGTTGTTTGGAGAATAAAAAAGGATTTGGTGAGGTATCAGGTACCTTCTTATGAGAACAAGAAAAAAGCAGTGATTGCAGCCAAAATGGTGTGCAAAATCCCAATTTTTGTATCTGCTGATTCGCCTACACGAATGGCGAGAAAAACAGATGCAGCTACAAGGATATGGAAAATCAAATAGATGATGAGAAAATGGTGAAGCAGGCTCGCTTCTTCTAAGTGCAGACCTACCATTACAGCGAATACTCCAATAGAAATCGCAGCAGCACCGTACATTCTTGCGGTAGCTCGTGTGGTGGGAGAAGCTTTGGCAAATTGTGGAATGGCATTGGGCTTGAGAAACATCAATAGTCCAACCAATAATTCTCCGATTCCTGTCAATAAAATGAATACTTGCATAGGTGGTGTTTGTTTTAGGTTCTGTTAAAGAATTACCAAAAATAAGTCTTAATTTGAAGTTTCATAAGATTATTCCATTAAGAAGCAGTTTTTTATTTTTTTCTAAAGTTAATACCATGTAACAGAATTTTATTTGCGCAGTAATGTATAATCTTTGAGGTATGAAAAGGTGACACATTGCTGTCGGGTTAGAGGTTATATGCCGAGGAATGGGGACAGGTTATTTTCATTTCTTCAAATACTTGTTCCATCACAATCTCACCTTAAACCCTTCTTAGTAATGGTAAAAAAAATAACCTGAACGATTTTTTAGCTAACATACCCCAACCCCTTTCAAAAGGGGAATTAAGGTGTTCATTTATTTTTTTCTTATTACTTAAATTATTTTTGAAACAGTGTATTTAAGCAAACGAAAACAAATGGCACATTATACAAAATTGAACCAAGAGACGCTTGCACAACTATTGCAGCAAGAATATGGAATGGAAGTGGATAGTTATGGAGTATTGAGTGGTGGTTCTCAAAATACCAATTACTGGGTAAAAACCTCCAATCAAACTTTTGTACTGACAGTATGCGAGCAAAAAATATTGGCGCAAGCGGAAGAATTGGCGCAACTATTGGCGTATTTGAATGCAAATGGTTTTGCTACCTCGGAGGTGATTCCGACGATTGGAGGAGGGTTGGCTACTGTTTTTGAAGGCAAACCAATTCTCTTGAAGTCATTTATTGAAGGAAGCGTTGAAAAGGATTTGTCACCCGAGTTGTTGGTCACTCTTGGTCAACAACTGGCTCGTTTGCACCAAATACCCGCACCCGATTATTTGCCCAAAAGCCTGTCTTCTGGTATAGAGGCTTTTGATGAGATTAAGTTGTATGCACCTGAATCGGAATTCTATGTTTGGTCGAAGGAAACACGCACTTACATTGAAGGTTTCTTGGAGGAAGACATGCCCAAAGCTTTGATTCACAGCGATATTTTCTTCAATAACATCATCATTCATCCAGATGGAAAACAAACCACGATTATGGATTTTGAAGAAGCCTGTCATTATTATCGTGTGTTTGATATCGGGATGATGCTTGTCGGTTCTTGCAGTGAAGGCATACATTTGAATCCTCTCAAAACGCAAAGTCTTCTGAAAGGTTATCAGCAAATCTCTCCATTATCGTCTACCGAAAAGAAAGCCTTGCAAGCATTCACTGTCTATGGTGCGGCTGCAACGGCTCTTTGGCGACATCAAAACTTCAACTATGTACATGTGATTCCAGAAATGAAAGACCATTATCGAGCGATGAAAGATTTGGCGGATAGTGTTAGGGGTATGGAAGCGGAGGTTTGGTTTGGGGGTGAAAGTTGAAGGTGGAATTTAGGACTTTGGTGAAAAGGAGAGACGTGCTGCAATGTATTTGACCAAGCAAATAAGCCCCAAAATCAAAGGCAATCCCATAGAAATATTCACTAAGGTTCCTTTTATACTCGTAATTCGGGAGGCACTTTCTACCATTTCTGGTGTTAGTTCAGGAAATTTCTCCAATAGATTCAGTGTATTGAAGTTTTCTTTGTAATCCACGAGCATTAGTACAATTGGGATTAAAGAAAGATACATCCAATTGGAGTCAGGGCGGGTTATTTTTTTTAGAAAGAAAGCCGCTAACAAAATAAATAGGATTCCGTAAACAAATGGAAAAATCATATCAGTTACGCCCGTTGCATAGCGGTGAATTTGCCTTCCTTCTTCCTTTATTTTTGTGAATAAATCATTGATTTCGTTAAGTATATACGCTTCTCGCACGTCAATCATCATCACTTCCTCTCCTGCAATTGTACTCATTTCTGACTGATAGGTTTGAAAGAGGTAGATGCAGTAAATAAAGCCGAGTAATGCAGGAACAATGAATTTCCAGTTAGAGGTTTTTGCCAATAGATTCTTCATAAATGTTTGTAGGTTTGCTTGTTGGAAGAGTGAATATATCGAAATGTAAAGACCATTATCGAGCGATGAAAGATTTAGTGCATAGTGTTAGGAAGACGGAAGCGGAGGTTTGGAGTGATTTTTTTATTTCTGTTTGTGAATAGATTAAATAGTTGCTTATTTTATCTTTGGCTATATAGGCTCGCACATTGACTGCTTATATTACTCAAACCCACCCCAACCCCTCCAAGGAGGGGAATCTCGTATATAGTGAAGAAATCCCCTCTTGGGAGGGGCAGGGGTGGGTTACACTATATTCCTGTTTAATGCGGAGACCTATAGTAGCTACTGGAGGAGCTTCCAATGCCAATGGAGGAAGCAATGGAGTAGGCTTGGTAGATGTAACAGATACCTGTAGCCCCAATTGTGGAGGAACAGCAAGCAATGAAGCTGGGGGAGGAGGATTTAATCAAGGAGGTGAAGGAACCCTAACTGTTATGGGAACAGGTGGTAGCGGTTCTTCTGGCTCTGATGCGGAAGACGGTGGTGATACGAACCTAAGTACTCATGTAAAAGTAATCCGGTAATTCATTTGCTGCAATCACTTGGAAAGCGGTCCTTTCATATCTGACATCCCGCATCTAACTTCTGACCTCTTTCTTAAGTAAGGGGCAAAAAGTGTTTTTCTCTAAAAAAACTCCAATCAAGACAAAACCAGATCAACTCAATCTATAAATGAAAACTATGTTTTTTAAAATTGGCTATCAATTTAAAATAAATAGAAAAATAAAAATGTAATATTTTTTCTTCAAAAAGTTAACCTCTTCAATACAATTTGGCACTAAGGGATGAATCTAAACAGAAAATACAAGAACAATATCTGGAACCTTTTCATAATATTTTATGTGCCTACAAATTACAACTCTCAACACACCACCTGTTGTGTTTCATACACAGACAGGGATTTTTCACTTATACCCTCATCAAATTATCTATGCAAAAGCAGAGCATAGAAAAGTCGAAATCTATCTAATCAACAATGTTGAAGACCGGATCTCAATAGGAATTAGTGATTGTGCTAAAAAATTGGAGCCTCATGGCTTCTTTCAAATTCATCGGTCTTACCTCATCAACTTAAATTATGTTTTGTATTTCAATACCCACAAGGGCGTCGTCAAACTGTACAATGGCTTGAGTCTGCCTGTAGTGAAATCAAGAATAGCCCCTTTAGCAGAAATATTATTGGAAAAATAAATTGACTTAAAAATGACAGTTGTCAGTGGATACATTTTCTCTATTTTTCAATACACAAGCCAAATGTTAGAGACATTTCTAAAACAAAGAAATATATTTTATTTTTTCTCTTTCTTTTGAGAAATTATAAGATGATAATTTAGCTTAAAGTTCTGTATTTGATGTTCTTAATAAATGAATATATAATTTTTAATTTAAAATCATAATTTTTATGCGAAAAATTTATCAATTAACAAAACTTAGGTTTGTAAATCATTGCAAGAACCTTAGCTGGTTATTAGCCGCCTCTTGTCTTTTCTTCTCTTTCTTTAATCTCAATGCTCAAATTACCTATCAGAGTCAATTTGGAACTAATGGTTCAGGTAATAGCCAATTTAGGCAACCTATGGGAGTGCATATTGCACCTAATGGAAATATATTGGTGACGGATAGGGACAATCATCGTGTCCAAATATTTGATAGCAATGGCACTTATCTGAATCAATTTGGAAGTAACGGTTCAGGCAATGGACAGTTTAACAAGCCTGTAGATATTACCACTACATCAAATGGCGATATATTAGTAACGGATCGTGACAATCACCGTGTCCAAAGATTTGACAGCAATGGCAACTATCTTAGTAAATTTGGCAGTTTTGGTACGGGAAATGGACAATTTAATCAAGCATTTGGCATTGTGGTTGCTCCAAATGGTGATATTTGGGTAGCTGACCGAAAAAACAGCCGTGTCCAAATCTTCGATAACAATGGCAATTACAAAGACCAGTTTGGTGGATCAGGTACGGGTAATGGGCAGTTTAATGAACCTTATGGTTTTGCCTTTACTGCCAATGGGAGTGTTTGGATAACAGATCATGTAAATGACCGCATGCAACTTTTCGATGATGATGGTAATTACTTAGATCAATTTGGCGGTCCAGGAACAGGTAATGGACAATTTAATAGACCTTCTAGAGTGGTTATTGATGCAGTTGGAAATATTTATGTAACGGGTCAAGAAAACGATCGAGTACAAGTTTTTGACAGCAGTGGCAACTACTTAAGCCAATTTGGCGGTGAAGGCTCGGCAGACGGACTCTTTAACCTACCTTTTGGAATAGCGATTGCACAAGACGGAAATATTTGGGTTGCCGATAGGCAAAACAATCGAGTTCAGCGTTTTTGTTGTGCTGTTGTTGCTCCTGTGGAATCTGCAATTCCCACCCTCTCCGAATGGGGTTTAATCATCCTTGCTCTGTTGTTGATGACTTTGGGAACTTTGTATTTGGTGCAGCCTAATTTTGAAGAGCAGAGAAAGTCCAGTACAGCAAAAATTAAATAAATGGCTTCTTTTGTATTGTCGAATTTATTTGACAGTTTAAGCTTTAAAGTTTCCTTTAATAATTTTTATAACTCTTTCTTGAAGTGATATGGGAATTCCCATATCACTTTTATTTTCTTAATTTCGTTCCTTCAATATTTATTTCGGATTGTATATCAATATTATAGCCTGATTTTTTTCGCTTGCTTTTCTTCCTGCTTCAACATGCTGTAATATCCGATAAGACACCTCAGCTAAATCCGCCAATTCTTTTTGGGTCAAATGCAGTTTCTTTCGTTCTTGCTTGATAAATAATCCTAATTCTTGGTAGTTCACACTTTTTAATTTGTTCAGATTCAAAATTAAGTTTTTCCCTCCAATCTCAATTTCCTCCAATCAAAACAAAGCCACACCAAGACTTGACATCCACTTCCTCTACCTTCAATAACCGCAACTTTGCCAATCGCAAGGATTCTGAATAGCCTTTTCCCTCCAATATTCCTTCAAACAAATACTGAGTCAACAAACTACTCGGTTTGTCATAGACCTTAAACAAAGTCGAAACCACATTTTTCGCTCCCGCATACAAAAAACCTCGATTCACCGCCATCATTCCCTCGCCTTTTGCTAACTCTCCAATCCCACTTTCACAGCTACTCAAGACCACCAAATCTGTTTTGGAGAGATTCAGGTGATAGGTTTCTTCCATGGAGAGGATGCAGTCGGTTTGGGAAGTCGGAAGCGAGATGCGAGAAGTGGGAGTTGAAGTATCTATTATTGCATCCTGCTTCTGACTTCCTACTTCTCGCTTCCTATTGGGATAAAACACCAAAC
>JBGCDY010001002.1:0-10834 GCA_045105835.1 Chitinophagales bacterium | reverse complement strand
ACAAGTGATCAGATTGAGAATTATATTTTTACTGATAATCCAAAACAGATCGATCGCTTTTATGCCATATTCGAAGATTTGGATGCCAAGGTTCAGTTTCATCCGATTAATAAGGCCATCGATCAAGGTTTTTTGGATGTCGATTTGAAGATTGCTTGCTATACTGACCATCAAATTTTTGAACGCTTCTACAAATACCAGGTCAAGGAAGGATATTCCAAGAAAAAGGCAATGAGCGTGAAGCTTTTGCAGGAATTGAAGCCTGGGGATTATGTGACACATATTGACCACGGTGTGGGAGAATATACGGGTTTGAAGAAGATTGAAGTAAGTGGACAGATGCAGGAGGTGATGCGGATTTTGTACAAAGACAAGGATATTTTGTATGTGAATATCAACTCTTTGCACAAGGTAGCGAAGTACATCGGGCGAGATGGTCGAAAACCAAAAATCAACAAATTGGGTTCGGATGCTTGGGCGGCGGTCAAACGTAAGACCAAGCGAAAAATCAAAGACATTGCAGCCGATTTAATCAAGTTGTACGCCAAACGAAAGGCGAGTAAAGGTTTTGCATTTGCGCCTGATACGTATATGCAGACCGAATTGGAGGCTTCCTTTATTTATGAGGATACGCCCGACCAATTCACTGCTACTCAGGATGTGAAAGCGGATATGGAAAAAGACCACCCGATGGACCGCTTGGTTTGTGGGGATGTGGGTTTTGGCAAAACGGAAATTGCAGTGCGGGCAGCAGCCAAAGCAGTGGCAGACAACAAACAAGTCGCCATCCTTGTGCCAACGACCATTTTGGCTTTGCAGCATTTTCAAACATTCAAAGAAAGGCTGCGAGATTTTCCAACCAGAGTAGATTTTCTCAATCGCTTCAAAACTGCCAAGCAAAAAAAGGAAACTTTAGCCAGACTTGCAGAAGGCAAGGTGGACATCATCATTGGAACTCATGCTTTACTAAGTAAAGCAGTCAAATTCAAGGATTTGGGTCTGTTGATTATTGATGAGGAGCAAAAATTTGGAGTGGCTGCAAAGGAAAAGTTGCGGAGCTTGAAGGTGAATGTGGACACGCTGATTTTGACTGCAACTCCGATTCCCCGTACCCTGCAATTTTCGCTAATGAATGCAAGGGATTTGTCCATCATTCGCACGCCACCACCCAACCGCCAACCTGTCGAAACGGAGGTGATTCGGTTTGAGAATGAGAAGATTCGTGAAGCCATCAATTATGAGGTTTATCGAGGCGGGCAGGTGTTTTTTGTCCACAATCGGGTAAAAGATTTGAAGGATGTGATGGTGATGATTAAAAATCTTTGTCCTGATGCAGATGTCGGAATGGCGCATGGACAGCTGGACAACAAGACTTTGGAAGAAAGACTATTGGCTTTTATTGAAGGTACGTTCAATGTTTTGGTATCGACCAATATTGTAGAGGCGGGTTTGGACATTCCGAATGCCAACACCATTATTATCAACAATGCACACTGGTTTGGATTGAGTGACTTGCACCAGTTGAGGGGGCGTGTAGGGCGTTCTAACCGTAAGGCATTTTGTTATTTGATTGCTCCGCCAATGTTTAGTTTGTCGGATGATTCCCGCAAGCGTTTGCAGGCGATTGAAGAATTTGCGGACTTGGGGAGTGGGATTAAAATAGCGATGCGGGATTTGGACATTCGTGGTTCGGGTAATTTGCTGGGTGGCGAACAAAGTGGTTTTATTGCAGACATTGGCTTCAATACCTACCAGAAAATCTTGCAGGAAGCGATTCAGGAATTGAAGGAAACGGACTTCAAAGAGTTGTTTAAGGACGAAATCATTGAAAAGAAGGAGTTTGTCCAAGATTGCCAGATAGATACCGACCTCGAAATTTTGATTCCTGATGACTATGTAAACAGTGTAGATGAACGCCTCCAACTTTATACAGAATTGGATAATATCGAAACGGAGGAAAAACTACAGGCTTTCGCCAAAAACTTGCAGGATAGGTTTGGAAAAATTCCAACGCCTGTCAAAGAATTGTTCCAAGCGGTTCAGCTTCGATGGGTCGCCAAAAGATTGGGTTTTGAGCGCATTATCTTCAAAAACCGCAAACTTCGTGGTTATTTTGTTGCCAATCAATCTTCCCCTTACTACCAATCTCCTACTTTTGCGAATATTCTAAAATTTGCTCAAAATCAAGGGAAAAGAGCTTACTTCAAACAAAGCAATCAATACTTTCTGTTGGTATTTGACCACATTCATACGGTCAAACAGGCACATAAGCGATTGTTGGAGGTGGAGAGTTTTGTGAATAGTCGGGTTTTTTAGAAGTTCAAAAACTCTTTGATTTAAGTAATCTGATTTTTTTGAAAGTTTCATCACATAATTGTCGTGTCTTCTAATTCGATTTTAAATTTCACATTTGCTTTCAAAGCTTGAAATACTTTCACCAATGTTGCTATTGTGACATTTTTTGTTCCCTTTTCCAATTTGGAAATTTGAGCTTTTTGCACGCCAATTAATTCTCCCAATTCTTTTTGGGTTAAATCCCTTTCCTGTCTTACCTGCTTGATCATCTCTCCTACCAAATCCATTTTCAGGTCAAACTCATATTCATCTCGTTTAAAAGTTCCTTTTTTTCCAATAAACTTATCTTTAACTTGGTCTAAGGTTAACTGTTTCATTGTAAATGTTTTAGTTGTCAAAATATTTTTTTCTTATCTCCTCTGCTTTTTCAATCTCCTTTTTATCCACCCTGCTTGTTTTCTTGATAAAACCATGGGTTGTAATCACTAAGGTTTCATTATCATTTTCTTTATCCCAAAATGCCAATAACCTAAATTGTTTTCTTTGATAAATCGTTCTAAATTCCCAAATCCAATCACTTAATTTTTTGAATAATTTAGGGTCATTTAAGTATCTTGATTTATCAATATTATAAATTATTTTCGCTCTCGACTTTTCATCAAGACCGTCTAAAAAGTCTATTGCATCTTCTAAAAAGACTACTTCAAATTTTGCTTCCATAGTTTTTATAGTGGTTGTTTCGACTAATTCAAAGCTACAAAAAAGTTTCCTTATAAAGAAACTTCAAGGGTTGACTCAATAAAAAAACTGCAAACACCAAATCCAGTTTGATATTTGCAGTCTCTATAAAACCCAAAGAGTTTTTCACTTAATTTATGGTCGAATCACCAATTTAGAACCCAATTTCAAGGCATCACTTGAAAGGTTGTTTGTCTTTTTGATTGATTCCACTTGGGTATTGTATCTACGAGCCAAACCATAGAGTGTTTCCCCTTTTTTGACTATATGTGTTGCCCTACCTTTCGTTGCAGGTTTTGCAGTTTCCTTTTTGCTAACTTTTTTATCAGTTTTTGTTATGTCTTTTTTCTTCCAGTTATTCAGTGCACTGAACAACTCACCTTTAGGCTTGGAATCTTTTTTAGCCACCTTTGCAGCTGGTTTTGATTTAGGAGCAGCCGCAATACTCTTTTGAGCTTTGGGTTTAGCTACTACTACAGGCTTCGGTTTTGGAGTCGCTTTAGGTTTACTTGGTACAGATTTTTTAGTGTTCGCCGCCACAGCAATCGCTTTTTTGGCAGGAGCTACAGGTTTTTTAGCCACTGGTTTTGGAGCCGCTTTTTTAGCTGCCACTACAGGCGTTTTTTTCTTGGCTACCACTGGTTTAGCTACTTTCTTTTTGGCTATTGGTTTCGGTTTTGCAGGGATTGGTTTTGCCTTCGCTATTGCTTTAGGCTTTGCAGCCTCCTTTGGTTTAGCTGTTTTGCCACTGCTCCAACCATAGGTACTCGAACCCATAGGAGTACGTCTTTTGATGCTGCTCAACAAGCTGGGTTTTGACGGGCGGTCATTGATAAACCAAGTAGGATATAGGTCTTCTTCATTCATCATACCTCTCAAACGAAGCTGGTATTCACGCATCATTTGGTCTACTCTATCTTGTTTGAGCTGTGCCTTACTTCTATCAAAAGTATGCAATTGATACCTTTCGATGATTCGGATAAGGTGACTGCCATACTTAGAATTGGTGGCATAACCCGCTTTACCTAAACCTGTTGCCCAAGAACGGTAATCACTTGATTTGTATCTAAATAAGAAAGAATATCGCCCATTGTTCTTCAAAAAATTGGAGTGGTCTCTATACGAAACCCCACCTGCTGCATATTTTCTAAAGCACTCCATTTCTTCGTCGTCATCGGCATAAATCGCTTTGCCTGACCAACTTCTATGGCATTTGATGCCAAAATGATTGTTGGCATTTCGAGCCAAATAACTGTTCCCATATTTTGATTCCAAAATTCCTTGCGCTAAGGTAATACTCGCAGGAATGCGGGTTCGGTTCATTTCCTTTACGGCAATATTCTTGTAGGTGTTGATATAATCTATAACCGAAAACTTATTCGGCTTACGCTTATTGGCTGAGAGCGTTGTGAATGTTGCATCTATGGTACACAAGATGACAAGTAAAATTAAAAATTTAGTAAACTTACTCATAAGTTACATCTGAGTTTATTTCAAAAAATTATACAAGTTTTATGGGGGATTTAGATATGGTGTATGGGTGAATGGAATTCAAAACAAAGAACAAATTCAATCAAAAGTCTTTTTAGAAGTAAAATTGTTTGAAAGTATATACTCGACTTTGAACCTCAAAATAGTGGTTGAAAATCGTCTTTTTATGAATGTTGGTTTGGAGTAGATTTGAATATTAATACAGCAGACTATTTTTCAAAGAATTACAGGAGGATGGTTTGAGCGATTGTGGTGTTTAAATTGTTTCTAACTGATTGTATGTAGTTTATGATATTGATGATTGAGTACAAAATGATTTCACTGACATTGTAATGACATGTATTTTTTTCAGAGCGCAAATTTATGTAAATATATTTTTATATTAAAAATATTGACAAGAAACTTGACTATGCGTTCCATATTTCCCAAGACCTTTCTGCTTGAAGGTAGAGCATCTCCAAACCGTTTTTGAAGGCTGCTCCCTTTAGATTTCCTTTGATAAGGAAAACGGTTTTTTCGGGATTGTAAATAAGGTCAAAAAATAAATGCTTTTCGTTTACAAATTCATAGGGTACATCGGGGAAATCATGGATTTTTGGAGCCATTCCAAGTGGAGTGGTATTAACAAGTAGATGGTGTGTCCTCATCACCTCTTCGTTTATGTCCTTGTAGTTCAATTGCCCTCCAGATGGACTTCGGGACACCAAACGGCATTCGATGTTCAATTTTTGAAGTACATAGCTTACGGCTTTGGCTGCTCCTCCTGTTCCGAGTATAAGGGCTTTTTGGTGATGTGACTTCAAAAAGGGCTTCAATGACATTTCAAAACCATATACATCGGTATTGAAGCCTGTTTTTTTACCATCTTTGTCTATCCGAATGGTATTAACTGCCCCGATTGCTTCCGCTTCTTCACTGATGGCATCCAAAAAAGGAATGACTGCTTCTTTGTAAGGAATTGTCACATTCAAACCCTCCAAATTGGGTGTTTTTTCGATTAATTCGGGAAGGTCTTCAATACTTGGAAGGGGAAAAGCATGGTAAGTCGTGGCTTCTATGCCTTCTTGATAAAATTTTTCGCTGAAATAAGTGGGGGAAAAAGTGTGGGATAAAGGATATCCTATCAATCCAAATGTGTGCATATACGGTGATAAATTTTAGTAAAAACTCCCCGATGAAAAATCGGAATTTCGTTATCGCTCAACAAATTCAAAAACAAATTCTTAATCGAGTGGTTTGAAATAAGTTTTTTTGAATCTTACCCGAAGCCATTGACTACATTTGTTCAATGTACTTCAATGCTGCAATAAAGGTAAGTAAAAGTACAAATTCAAACGTCAAACTGATAGTCTCACCAAATAATAAGAAACAAAACTGGATGGTTAACATAATAGTCTTTGAAGCGTTTAGAAAAAAGAGTACTTTTAAAAACAGGTTCTTTGACCAAAACCGTGAGCCGAGACTACAATAGTCTATCTTTTAGAAAATTAGCGTGTTACTTTGCTAATAATTATTCTTTTACGAAATCAGACTATCATAGTCTTTAGATTCTCTACGGAATTTGTCAGGCAACCTAAAACAAAACTCAAAATAGAGCCCCAATTTTATCTATCGAATTTTATTTATTTTAGCTTCCATGCAAAAACTTCGTCATAAACATTTGTTTGTAATTGTTTTATTCACCTTCTACCTCCTGTTTTTGAGCAGTTGCACAGGCTTAAAGACATTGGAACAGGGCGATGTATTACACAATTCGACAAGTATTGTATTGGACAGTTCAGAGGTGATGAACAAGCAAGGAAAACTCATAGCCGACTTAACATTGCTCTCCCGACCGATTCCCAACAGGAAAATTTTGTTTTTTATGCGCCCCAATTTGGCACTTTACCACTATGGCACAAAGCACAACAAGAAAAAAGGGTTTCGGGCATGGGTGAAAAAGCGTTTTGGAGAAGTGCCTGCACTTTACGACACTTCAAGGCTTTACAATTCGACCAAAAAAATGGAAAAATACCTGAAAGACAAGGGGTATTTTGGCTCAAAAGTCCATTACACCACAAACTTCAAAAGAGACAGTACTCTTGCTGACGTGGTCTATCACGTCAAAAGTGATGGTCAATACAAACTCAAAGAAATTGAATTTCCTACTTCAGACACAGGTGTGGGTAAGGTTGTGCAGTCTTTGCTGTCCGAAAGTAATTTGACGCTCGAAAGACCTTATCAGTTGTCAGACATTGTGGAAGAACGCAACCGAATCACCTACGATATCCGCAACAATGGTTATTATGACTTCAATAAAAATTATGTCTTTTTTGAAGTAGATAGCACATTGGGCAAATTGAATACCAAAATCAAGGTCAATCTTGCAGAGCCTTCTGATTCGACCACACATGTTCCTTATACCTTCAATGATATTTTTGTATTCCCCAATTTTACCCTCAATGACATTGTGCCCGAAAGCGAAAACGACACCCTCTCCTACCGTTACTTCACTTTTCTAAACTCCAGAAAAAACATCAAACCCAAAACGATTGACAAAAACACCATTTTGAAGAAAGGGGTTTTGTTTGCCCAAAAGTCGCATGATTTTACCATCAACCGCCTAATGTCTTTGGGTATCTTTAAGTTTGTGAATGTGAAATATGTGCCTTTTGTGGACAGCCTGACAGGCAAACGGTATTTGGACAGCTACCTCTACCTCACTCCCAGTGTTTGGCGGCAATTTGGAACCGACTTTGAAGTCAGTCACAAAAACGGCGCAGGTGAATTTTTGGGTATTTCAGGTAAGTTTTCTTATACCAATAGAAACACTTTTGGTGGGGCAGAAAAAATGGAGTTGAGTTTGACAGGGGGATTGGAGACCCAACTCAAAACGGGCAATGGACTCATCAATATCATTGACCTCAATCCAGCTTTGGATTTGACTTTTCCGTGGTTCATCACCCCCTTCAAAATCAAACGCCCATCGCAATACTACATCCCTTACACTCGACTGAATGTCAACTACAATCTCCAAAAACGCTTGGATTTTTATGACTACAATGCCGCCAACATCACATTTGGCTATAAGTGGCAAGACAGTCCCAAGACTTGGCATGAACTCAACCCCATTGCTTTGTCATTTGTCGATTTGTCCAATACCCAGCCTGCCTTCGACTCCCTTCTGTTGACAAATCCACGCCTCAAAACAAGTTTTGACGACATTGTCGTTATGGGGCTCAATTATACCCACACCTTTTCAGACCCTAACTACCGAGGTTCGGGTAATTCTCTTTCCCACCGTTTTACAGGAGATATTTCGGGCAATCTATTTGGGCTACTTTCAAGTCTATTGTCCCCCAATAGCAGCAAGCCCTACGAATTTCTCAGTGTGCCTGTCACCCAATACGCACGTGTAGACACAGATATTCGCTACTTCAAAAACTTCTCATCGGGTAATGTACTGGGAGTTCGATTCTCAGGTGGAATCGGCATTCCCTATGGAAATTCCGAGGTACTTCCCTATATCAAACAGTTTTTTATTGGAGGAACCAACAGCATTCGAGCCTATCGTTTTAGAACACTCGGTCCAGGGAGTTACTTCAATGATGGAGTCGAAACAGGTAATGCAGGTTTTTTTGACCAAGCAGGGGATATCAAGTTAGAAATGAACTTGGAATACCGATTTGATTTGTATTCTTTTTTTGAAGGAGCATTTTTTGTGGATATGGGCAATATTTGGCTACTCGATTATGATGCCAATCGCCCAGGAGGTTGGATAAAAGATTCAAACCCAGACAATCCATCAGAGGGACAATTGAAGGTTGGGAAAATCTTGGATGAATTTGCCATTGGAGCGGGGTTTGGATTGAGGCTCGATTTTGACTTCTTTTTGATTCGTTGTGATTTTGCGACTCCTATTCGCAGTCCTTTCTTGCCCAAAGGTGACAGGTGGACTATTAAAGACATTCAACCATTGTCTGGACCTTGGCGAAAAAACAATCTTCGTTTGAACTTGGCAATTGGGTATCCGTTTTAGGGAAATTTTAGCCCTCATCGGATGAATTTTAAAAGGTTAATTCATAGATTTCGTAGAGACGTTGCAGTGCAACGTCTTAGCACTACAAGGTCTTTGAACGCAATACCTTCCTCTGCAAAGTAGTTAGAAAACCAAACCCGAAAGGGAACCTATCAAAGAATGTTGATTTTCAAATCATAATAGGAGACGTTGCAGTGCAACGTCTCTACGGAATTTCAATGACAGGCACAACTTCATGAATTATTCAGACTAAAGGAGCCCTCAGTTTTTTTGGAAAATCAATAAATCTTGTACTATTCTTGGTCTGTCTTTCGTCTTATGTCTTGCAAAATTAATACGTCAGCCACTTCCCTATTTCTCTAAATGTCACCTTTTTACCCCGCATCAAAATTCCCACTCGGTAAATTTTAGCAGCCAACCACACCGCAGCCATAGAAGTAACAATCATCAATGTAGCTGAAAGCGCCAATTGCCAAACAGGAGGCATTCCAAAAGCCAAACGTGCGGGCATAATCACAGGCGCAAAAAATGGGATAATAGACGACCACACTGCAATACTGCTATTTGGAGATTCCAACATTCCCGACAAAATGATAATGGAGATAATAATCGGAACTGCAACGGGAAAAGTCAGTGTTTGGGCATCACTTTCATCATTGACCGCCGAGGCCAAACCTGCATACATTGCCGCATACAAAATATATCCCGTCACGAAGTAGAACAAAAATCCAACTACAATCAAACCAATCGGTAAGGTAGAAAACTGCGATTGAAGCGTCTCAATCATTTCCATTGCAGCCTCCATATCCTCCGCACTTGCCCCTGCTATCTGGTTGGGATTCAACATATCTCCCACCAAGAGCGCCATGACAAAATTGATAATCAATAGCAGTACAATCCAAATCGCATACTGAGTCAGTCCCACTGCACCAACGCCCAATATCTTGCCCATCATCAGTTTGAAGGGCTTCACCGACGAGAGAATAATCTCCACAATTCGATTTGTTTTTTCCTCCATCACACTCCGCATAATCATTGCGCCGTACATGAAAATAACGATGTACATCAAAAAACCCATTCCAAAACCCACTGCGGCAGCCATTCCCGAACTCGCAATCGTTGCCCCAGTATCACTTTGGTCGCTCACACTAATACGTGTGTTTTTAATATTGGAGTAGGTTTTGCTATCCAAACCTTCGTTTGCCAGCCGTTTTTTGATGAGCTGGTCGCTCAATTCCCGTTCGACATGACCTTTGATTTTCAATCCCAAAGACTTATCCGAAATATATTTCACCCCATTGGGGTTTTTAATGTCAATTTTCGGAATAAAAATAATACCGTCAAAACCATCTTCTTTGTAGCTTTCCTTCAAATCCTCCAAAGGAGTCGTCACCTCTTTGAAGTGAATCGTTCCCGATTTAGCATCCGCCAAAGTGAAAATGCCACTTTCGTCTTTCACCAAAATCCGAGCATTTTCCGAGCTCCACAAAATGATACCTATCTGGAAAGCAAACATCGCAATGATTCCCAAGGGCACCAACAAAGTGACAATGATAAAGGACTTTTTACGAACCTTGGTCAGATATTCACGCTTGAAAATGAGGAAAATTTTATTCATGTTTTTGGAGCTCTATTTGTTTTTGTGATTAGATTCAGCAGTTCTCAAAGCAATATAGGGTAGTGAAGATATTTTGGGTTCGTCGAAAACTTTAATTAGAGACTTTCGACTGTATCATTGATTGAAATACCCGCTACAAGGTAACCCTATATTCAACTCACAAGTTCCTCAATCTTCTACTTCTTTCGCAAACGCCAACAACTTTCCTTCTTCAAATTTATCCGCCATCAATTGCACACCAAAAGGCATTCCATTGGAATGGTGAAACAAAGGAAGTGAAACGCCAGGAATTCCCACCAAATTGGCTTGGACTGTGTAAATGTCTGCCAAATACATGCTCACAGGGTCTTGATAGTCTTTGTCTCCAATGTCAAAAGCAGGAGTTGGAGTTGTGGGTGTAAGGATGAAGTCGAATTCTTCAAAAATCTTGCGGGTATAATCGTGAATCAAACGACGAACCTTTTGCGCCTTGGAATAATAGGCATCGTAGTAGCCTGAGCTCAACACGAAAGTTCCCAGCATAATACGCCGTTTGACCTCATCGCCAAAAGCTTCGGTGCGTGAATTTCGGTAAGTAGCCTCCATATTTGTGGCATCTTTCGACCGATGACCATAGTGAATGCCATCGTATCGTGAAAGATTGGAAGAGGCTTCTGCTGTGGTGAGGATGTAAT
>JBGCDY010001001.1:0-4267 GCA_045105835.1 Chitinophagales bacterium | reverse complement strand
CTGGCGCATCCACTATCACCATGCAAGTCGCCCGTCTTTTGAATCCCAAATCAAGAACCTACGGCAATAAAATCTTGGAAATGTGGCATGCTCTGCAATTGGAGTGGCACTGTTCCAAAAAGGAAATATTGCAGTTATACCTCAACCTAGTGCCTTATGGCGGCAACATTGAAGGAGTCAAATCGGCAGCCGTTTTGTATTTCGACAAAGCACCCAATCATTTGAGCATTGCAGAAATCACTACCCTTACCATCATTCCCAACCGCCCAACTTCTTTGCTTTTGGGCAAAAAAAATGCAAAGGTAGAAGCTGCAAGAAATGAGTGGCTGAAACGTTTTCAGGCTTCAAATGTATTCGAACACCAAGCCATTGAAGATGCCCTAACCGAACTTCTGAATGCCAAACGAATGGATGCTCCCAAAACAGCACCTCATTTGGCAAGCCGTATGAAATACGAACACCCCAATGAAGCCATCATCAAAACTACGCTGCAATACAACCAACAATTGAAGGTCGAAAAATTGGTGAGAGATTACATTCGGCGTATTTATCACCAACGCATTACCAATGCTGCAGTTTTGGTCTTGAACAACCAAACCAATCAAGTGGAGGCTTATGTTGGCTCGGCAGATTTTTTCAATGCCAAAGCATCAGGACAAGTCGATGGTGTGCGCTCCAATCGTTCGGCAGGTAGTACATTGAAGCCTTTTTTGTATGGTTTGGCATTCGACAAAGGACTGCTCACACCCAAATACAAAATCAGCGATGTGCCGACCAATTTTACAGGATATTCACCCGTCAATTACAGTGGTGAATACGAAGGTTTGGTGACGATAGAACACGCTTTGGCAAATTCGCTCAATGTGCCTGCGGTCAAGGTTTTGGACGAAATGGGCTTGGAGCATTTTCTGAACAAGCTATCAGATGCAGATTTCCAATACATCAAAAACCACCGCAAAAACTTGGGTTTGTCCGTAGCTTTGGGAGGTTGTGGAGTACGATTGGATGAATTGACTGCCTTGTATTCCGCCTTTGCGAATGAGGGGCAAATCAAAGAACCACAATACATAGCAGGAGATACAGCACAGGTCAGCGTTCCTATTTTGTCGGAATCAGGAGCCTTTATCATCACCGAAATTCTCACCCAATTGACCCGTCCCGACCTCCCCAAAAACATCGAAAGCAGTGTGAACTTGCCCAAAATCGCTTGGAAAACAGGTACTTCTTATGGTCGAAAAGATGCTTGGAGTGTGGGCTACAATGGGAATTATACAGTAGGAGTTTGGGTCGGAAATTTTTCGGGAGAAGGTGTACCCGATTTGACAGGCGCAACGATAGCCACGCCCTTGTTGTTCAATATTTTCAATTCGATTGACTACCAATCTCAAACGGCATGGTTTCAACCGCCCAAAGAATTGGATTTTCGCTGGATTTGTTCCGAAAGTGGTTTGCCGCCCAACGAACATTGCAGCGAGCAGTTGATGGATTATTATTTGCCTTTGGTCTCCAATAATTTGAAGTGTCAGCACTACCAAGAAGTCCGATTGAATCCCGACGAAAGCCATTCTTATTGCACTTCTTGTGCACCAACTATGGGCTTCAAAAAGAAACAGTTTCTAAATTACCCACCCGAAATCATCGCTTACTACGAAAAAGAAAATATTCCCTACGACAAAATTCCGACCCACAATCCACAATGCGAAAGAGTATTTTCAGATATTGCAGCTGCGCCAAGCATTACTTCACCCGTTGATGGCTTGGAATACCTGATTGACCCACAAGACAATACCCAATTGATGCTTTCCTGCAATGCGCCTTCTAGCACCGAAAAAGTGTATTGGTACATCAACGACCGCTTTTTTCAATCTGCAAAGACTACCGAGAATCTATTTTTCGAGCCGAAAGAGGGAATGAATAAGATTACTTGTGTGGATGATAAGGGGCGGAAGGAGTATATTTGGGTGATGGTGAAGAGTTTGTGAACAAACAGAAGTTTTATGCAAATAGAAAGCGATAGGAATAGTCTCCCGTATTTTTATTGTTGCTGTTATCATACGCCATTATTTCCTCTAATCGGCAGGTTGGGCGATCAAATTCATTGAATCGAAAAGCGTTTATTGTGTAGGTTGCTTGTTCTCGTTCTTGGACAGAAGCCTTTGGGTTTGGTTCAATCTCACCAGTCACATAATTGACTATGAAATATTTGTGAAAATCGAAGTCAATTTTGTCGGGCTTTAGCAATAACTTTTTATTAAAAGTAGTCAATCGTTTTTGGCAGTTTCTGCAACACAAAAACAAGTTTGCCCAAACATAAACCAATAATGGAAACAATTCTTTTGGACGAAAATGGTCAATAGTATTTTCTAATTTGGGACCCATTGGATAAGCGTCACAATAGCTGCAATGACTGTGCGTGAGGTCTCTTAGAATAGGAATAATATGTTTGTCAATTGTTTGTTGGTTTCTTGTTTTCCATACAAAACGATAGGTATTATTGGCTTCTTTTTTAGCTTGATATTCTTTGCCCCAAGTTTTGTGATTTCGTTTTAAGATTGAAGGGTATTCTACATCTGCTCTTTTGATTTTCATCATACTGCAAATTCTTTATTGGTAATACGTTTGATTTGTCGAAGCTCTCTCCCAATAATATTGCTTACTTCTTGACTTTCACCAATCAGTTTATGGGCTAACTGATTGAATTTTTTTTCATCAATCACCTCATTCTTTAAAATCTTGTTTCTCAATTCTTGAAATGCTGCTAAATCTTCTTCCGTTTCTTCCCCAAATCGTTTGTGAACTTCAAAAATTTCCTGTAGAACAGCACTATAGCTATTTCCTGTTTCAGAACGAAAAACCTGTGTGACTTTCGTATTCCCGTTCTCTACTTTCAATTGGTAAACCCAAGCATCATCTATTGAATTGACCACAAAAGGGGAGTGTGTGGAAACAAAAATTTGTGCGTATTTAAACATTTTCTGAACAACAGGTAAAATCTTTCGCTGCCAAGAAGGATGTAAATGAATGTCTATTTCATCTAAGAATAAAATAAAATTCCGGTCTAAAATAGGAGTATTGTATGCCCACGGAATCCTATCCATTCGCATGATTAAATCAGCTATCCAACTAATAATGGACTTCAATCCGTCAGGCAATACATTGATAGGGAGTAAAATGCCATCCATTCTTACCCTTAAATGAAAAGTGGGCTCTATCTCTAATACAAACTGAATGGATTTTCCAATAATTTCTTCAATTATGTTCTCAATCAGTTGAATATTTTGACTGTATTTTCCATTGTCAGAGAGAGAAGCTTTTGCTTTGTTGTTTACCACCCACTGCAATAAGGTTGTGGAGTTTACAGATTTTTGGAAGTCAAGTATATTGGTAAATGGGTCTTCTGATATCTCTTCAATAGAAGAAATATTCTGGGACGATAAGGAACGAACACCTGAATACGCAAAAAGCAAACAATGTTGAGGGATATCTAAATCTGAGTATAAGTTGTCAAAAAAATCAAAATGTGTTTTATCACCAGTTAATCCAATATGTTGTTTATCCGTTTGCTGAGTCAAGGTAGCAGTTCCCAAACTATGCTTTAGTTTTACTTGCCCTTTTGGAGGGTTTTCTCCATTTATCCTAAATCTATCATGTAAAAATTTAGGGTATTCGAAAAAATCTGCCAAAGCATACAGTAATGTACTCTTGCCGCTTCCATTTTCACCTGTAAAGATGTGAATTTCTGCTTTATTTTTAACTTCAATGATTTGAAAGTCAATTTTTTCATCTTCAAAAACGCCTACATTTTTTAAATGAATATTTTCAATTCTCATAGAGGGTTTTCTTTTGGTAAAACAAAGACAATTTAGTTGAAAAACGGGGGAATCCCAAATATTTGACAAGAATTATTTGAAGTGAAAAAGGAGAGGTCTTTCCCAAAATAAACAAAGCCGAATGTAATACATTCGGCTCTGGAGAGATGCTTTTGAGGTTTCGCTTAGTTTCAGTTTTGTTTATAATAAAGTTGTTGTTATTAACTTTCTACAATAAGAACACAAAAGGTGCAAAAAGGTAACACAGACAATTACATTTTTGCACCTTCAAGCCTTACAGTCAGCTACTTAAAATTTGCAGCCTCATACAAAGCCCTATCCAAAATAGCCTTTTCTTCCGCCATTTTTTCGGGACTCCAATGGAAATATTTCGCAAATTCCTTTAGGATTACATCCTTAGAAAGTTCCACACTTTCGATGTCGAAATAGATTCTTCC
>JBGCDY010001000.1:0-11627 GCA_045105835.1 Chitinophagales bacterium | reverse complement strand
GCTACGCAAATTTCAGGAAGGTATTTTTTCTTTTAGGAAGGCAAAAATTTTTAGCATAGCAGGGCTATGGTCAAAATTTTTAACGCATCTAAAAGGAAAAAGAACGAGTAAAATGCGTAGGCTATTATTTGCTAAATCCCTAATTAATCAAAATTCATTCTGTCTATGTCTTTAGGTTAATTGCCAATACAGTTCCAATTCATTTCAATAAACTTTTTAACCCATCGTGTTTTCTAAAAAACATGATGGGTTTTGTTTTATGAATAGCCTGTTTAATCTCCAAACTAGCTAAAATACTCATTACTTACAGTTTAAGAGACTTATTGCAAGAGCTTTGCTCAAGTGTGAATACTTAAGTAAGAGGTAAGAAATTAAATGCGAGATGACTGATTTTCAATAAATTGCGGCAAATGAATTACCTGATTACTTTTGCATGAGTACTTATATACTCAGAATTCAACTCATTTCCTTCAAACAATCAGTTCTATTCCAGTAATCCTAAAATCACAAAAGCCCCTCCTTAAAATAGGGAGAGGCTTTGCTTTTCAATAGATTGGTGTTATCTGTTGTTTTGTTTTTCTGATTGAAGCAAAACTTATGGTTTTGGCACTCTTCTACCAGCATTAGGACCAGCAGGGCGAGGCATATCACCACCTGTTGTAGGGCAGAATCTAACTTCTACTCTTCTGTTCAATGCTTGATCAGCGTCAATTCCTTTGCGGATAGCAGAGTCAGACAAACCTCCAATTTGAGGGTTAGCCTCACCACTATACTGCAATACCAATCGGCTTCTTGGAATACCATACTTTTCTACTAAAGTATTCAACACTTCTTGTGCACGTTTGTAAGAAAGTACATCGTTGTAACCATTTCCACCTCTACCATCAGTGTGACCAATTACAGCAACTCTGTCACCAGCACATTGAGAGTCTCTAATCATTCTTGCGATTTCTGCCAATTGTGGCTCAAACTCAGCTTTAACCCCAAAACGGTTGGAATCAAACAAGATATTTGGAAGAGTTCTTCCACAGCAGTTTGCACGAACAATTCGTGTTGGGCGACAAGTTTTGCTACATTCACAGTAAGCTTCTTTTCCACCCATCAACTCTTGTAGAGAATTACAATCGAAAGAAAGTTTGTTTGTGCTACAACCGAACTCATCAACTTCTACTTTATTCCCCATTACATCGTAAGGAGGAGAGTGTGGACATTTGTCGTCACAATCCAATACGCCATCACGGTCGCTATCCAACATTTTACCTTTGGTATCAACTGGACAACCTTCACGAGAATCTGGTTCTTCGTCCCACATGTTAGGTACACCATCTTTGTCATCATCAGACAAGTCAGGAAGTTCTAAGTCTTCACAACAAGGAACGTCACCTGCTTCTGCGTAAGAGTAATCCAATGGATTCATCCACCACAATGGTTCAACAGAATTTTTTGCACCCAAGTTGATGTTCAAACCAAGACTTGTGTAAGTGTAGGTGTCATAGTCACGAGTCAATGCACCCCATTCTTGCCATCTTTGACCATCCAATAAGTCATCATTGGTATAAGTCACTTTGCTTTCTAAAGCCAAGTTCAAGCTACGGTTCAATTTGAACGCAAGACCTAAACCTACATGAGCAGTTGGCTTGTAAGAGAAATCACCAAAAGGTTTTGGGTCATCGAAATGACGCTCAGCTTGTGATTCATACTCACCATCCCAAAGAGCATCCAAAGCATTTACAAGAGCTTCTTTGTCTTCATACTGATCGTAGTTGTTGCTAATAGTACCATAGTTGTACTCATTGCCATTACCATCTAATTGATCCATAAATGTGCGGTAAGCTAAACCACCCAAACCTGCAAATCCATACAAGTTCATCTTCGTTTCTTGTTTGTGGAAACGGATGTTGTGGATGTTAACGATACCAGAAACTACGGCTTCTCTAATTTTGGTTTTGTAATTGTAGAAGATAAGATCTCCATTCAAACCAACATAATTAGGAGTTCTACCTCGGTCAGTGTTGAATTCGTCGTAAACGGAGTTACCTGCCAAAGCTTGGTTAGGTGTATGTCCATCTCCCAGACTACTTCTCGCCCATCCTTGAGTTCCTTGCCAGTTGCGTCCAGTCGCTTCACCAGCCATAAAACTACCTCTTATGGAAAAGGTATAACCCATTGCCCTTCTAATGTGACCACCAATACCAAAACCAGGTCGAGCTTTGATATCACCACTTACCATTACTAAACCACCATTGAGACCTAATTCCCATTTGTGACGTGGTTTTGCAGGAAAGTTGTACTTTCTATCCATAAATTTGTCCTGTTGGTCGTGTCTTTTTTCAGGTACAAATTCCTTGTATTCCTCGCTTCTGACTTCAGGATATGGATAATCATCTGCTGCATCATCATCTTGAGCCAAGAGTTGTATCGAGAATGAACTTAGCAGCAAGAACAAAAATGTAAAGAGTAAATTCTTGTTTGACATAGGTTATTATTTTTCGTTTGCTTAAATTCGCTTTTTTCGCTGCATAAAGTTAGCAAAAATACTTTTTTCCACAACGAGGACTAGCAATAAAAGTATTTTGTACCTCTATTTTGATTGGTTACTAACATCTTCACAGACCTACTATTTGCAAATATATGCCCCTATTTCTAATAATCAAACTAATTTGATTGTTTTTTGTGCAAACTTATTGGCAATAGTCATTGAAGTAATAATGATATGGTCTATCTTATGTTTAATTAATTGATTTGAAAATAATTACAAAGCATTCATTTATCGCCTCATAAGCTGAATTCATTTGCTAAAAAACAGGCCAATCGACAAAAATAAGTTTTGTATTTGCTGCAAATTTCGTAAATAGCAGTCTAAATTTAAAGCGAGTTTAAGATAAAGTGATATATTTGTTAGAATATCATTTTTTTATCAAAAAAATAGGTGAACATGAAAAATTTTACATTATTGCTACTTTTCTTTAGCGCACTCACCATATTAATTGCTTGTAGCAATGAAGGTGTAAGTATTGACCCCGTTCAACAACAAGTAAAAATTGACTCTATTGTGAGTGTACGAACCGCTGCAATTAAAGATTCTTTAGATGCAGTATGTAGTCAGCGAATGACAGAAGAGGTCAGTGCGAAGGTAGATTCTATTGTTACTATGATGAAGTCATCTAAGTAATCAGCAGAAACTTAGTCAAGGTGATTTCCTACTTCTCAATCATTCTAATTTATTCTTTTTATTGTATTCATACTGATTGTCCAATCAATCATTAGAAATTAGTAGATGAGCTATTTCACAGCCCTAATTGTAACTTTATTAGCCTCTGCGTTTTTTTCAGGTTTGGAGTTTGCCTTCATTTCTGCAAACAAGTTAAAACTTGCTTTGCAGCAAAAGCAAGGTGGTCCAATTGCTAGCTTATTGTCCTTATACTATAGGAAACCTTCGCAGTTTTTGGCAACAACGCTTACAGGCAATAATATTGCGATGGTATTTTATGGTATCACAATGGCGAAAATATTGGAGCCTTACCTCCTTGACTGGTTTTCTGACTCCGAAATTTTGGTACAACTGATTCTGACCCTCATTTCCACAATCCTTATCTTAATAGTAGGTGAATTCCTCCCCAAAAATTTATTTCGACTCAATCCCAATGGTATTCTACATGCTTTGGCATTGCCTTTTGCAGTCGTATATGGTGGATTATGGATTTTTGTGGTTTTTATTGTCTTTTTATCCAAAATACTGTTGAAGTTGTTTTTTAGGCTTGATTATAAAGACGAGGAACAATCTATTCTTGAAAAAGTAGACTTGCAACATTATTTGGAGGAAAACCTGGAAGTGAATCCAGATACAACTTCTACCTCTAATAAAGAACCAGCTCAAGAAGAGAATACACTATTGATTCAGAAAACCTTGGAATTGACCCATACCAAAATCCGAGAATGTATGGTGCCACGAACGGAGATAAGCGGTATCGAGCAATCTGATGAAATAGGAGACATAAAACAAAAATTCATCGACACGAAACATTCAAAATTAGTGGTTTATGAAGAAGACATAGATCACATCATTGGATATGTTCACCACCAAGACATTCTTCGGAACAACAAAAACGTCTGGGAAATCATGGCTGTTCCTGAAACAATGCCTGCTGTAACGCTTCTTCAAACTTTTATGAGGAACAGAAAGAGTATTGCTTATGTAGTAGATGAATTTGGGGGAACTGCGGGACTGGTGACATTAGAGGACATTATTGAAGAAATTTTTGGGGAAATAGAAGACGAGCATGACGCAAAAGGACTCATTGATAAAAAAATTGACAAGAGAAATTTTCGTTTTTCTGCTCGACTCGAAATTGATTTTCTCAACGAGAAATACAACCTCCAAATCCCTGAAGGAGATTATGAGACCTTGAGTGGTTATATTATTCACATACATGAGAGCATACCTTCTATAGGAGACATGATAGAAACGACTCATTTCGAGTTTAAAATTCTGGATGCAAGTCAGAATCGTATCAAAATTGTATTACTTAGACTTAAAGACGATTTTTAATTCTGCTAGGATTTGAATTTAAGTTTGAATAAATGTATTTTTGCCCTCCAAATTTTAAAAGTTAAACTAACTAATACAAATCAATGGCAGCAATAGGTAAGATACGAGAAAACGTAGGATTGCTAGTGTTTGTGATTGCAGGCGCTATCGTAGCCTTCTTATTTATGGACGCAATGAGTAGTGCGAGCAGAGGATCAGTTGATCCTAACCTTTTGGGTCACATTGATGGCGAACCGTTATCAAGAACGACCTACGAGACGAAAGTGAAGCAATTGGAAGACAACTACAATCAAAGTGGGATTCCTATTGACGACAAAACCCGTTTTCAGATAAGAGAACAGGCATGGCAACAATACTTACAAGAGAAATTAAGCGAAAGAGCTTACGATGATTTGGGCTTAACTGTTCCAAATGCAGAGTTTAAGGATGTATTGTTTGCTCATCCAGGTATTGTCAACGCTGAAATCTTCAAAGGAGACGATGGACAATTCAGCAAGGCTAAATTGGATGAATACTTGGCAAGTCTAAACCTCAGTCCAGAAGACGCTGGTTATAGTAACGCCCAAGCTCAGAGACGACAGTTCAAATCTTTTGAGCAAAGTGTTTACCAAGGTCAATTGCGTGAAAAATACAATACCCTTGTAAACAAAGCAGTTTATGTTCCGAGTTGGTTTGCAAAACAAGATTATGCAGAGAAAAACTCAAAAGCTCAAATCCGTTTTGTACAAATGCCTTATACCAGCATTGACGAAAGTGAAATCAGCTTTACGGACAGCGACTTAATGGCTTACATGAAAGCTCGTCCAAATGAATTCAAACAAAAAGAGGAAACTCGTAGTGTTGATTTTGTCATTTTTCCAATCAATCCTTCTGCAGCAGATACTGTTGGTGCAGAAACTTATGTAAAGGATCGTTTGGCTGCCTTCAAAAGTGCAGAAGATAATGAGCGTTACTTACGTATGCAATACTCTGAAACGGCTTTCAACCCTGCTTATATGTCTAAAAGTAATCTGGCTGCAAAACCAGAAATTAAAGACAGTCTTTTTGTAGTACCAGAAGGTACGGTCATTGGGCCATACTATGAAGGTGGTACTTATAAAGCAGTAAAACTGATTGGTCGAAAAATGATTGCAGATTCTGCAAAAATCCGAGTGATTGTCAAACAAGCAAATGCAACAACACCTTTTACAAGAACACAAGAAATTGTGGACAGCTTAAAAACGGTATTGCGCAATGGTGGTGATTTTGAAGCTTTGGCAAGTGCGTTTTCTGATGATGCGTCAAAAGAAAGTGGTGGAGAAATGGAAGGTTACATCAAACCTGGTCAATTCAGAGGCTTACCTGCTTTGGACAATGCTATTTTTTATGAGCATAAAGAAGGAGACCTTTTCACTGTTCAAACAGCACAAGGTTCTCACCTAGTAGAGATTTTGGATGCAGATGCAAATACTCAAGCAGTACAAATCGCAACGCTTACTCGAAATATTGAAGCAACTAAAGCTACGAGAGATGAAGCTTATGCAATTGCGAATAGTTTTGTGGCAAGTAATAGAAGCATGGATTCTTTTGCAGCAGCAGCTACAGAGCAAGGATTGAATGTACAAAGTGCAGCAGGTCTCACTCAAAATGCTTATGACATCTCTGGATTAGGCGTGAGTAGAGAAATCGTGACTTGGGCTTATCAAGCAAAAGCAGGCGATGTAATCGACAAAGTACTCCAAGTAGATCAAACACTTCCTGGTGACAGAACATTAGAGCGTTATGTGGTAGCTGGATTGAAAGCAACAAATGAAGCTGGCTTAGAGCCATTGGAAAATGTTCGTTCAAGAGTAGAAACGGCAGTAAAACAAGAGAAACAAGCGGCAAAAATCAAAGAAAAAATTGGTTCTGCTGCAAGTTTAGATGCTGTGGCTTCACAAATGGGTGTTGAAGTAAGTACTGCTTCTGATGTAGATTTCGCTTCTTTCAGTCCTTCTGGCTTAGGACCTGAACCAAAAGTACAGGCAGCTGTCTTTGCGATACAACCCAATACCATGTCTAAACCAATTTCTGGTTCAAGAGGGGTATATGTTGTCGAAGTAAGTTCTATAAATGCTGCTGGCGAACCAACTGACTTGGTTTCTGCCAAAAAAGCTGCAGCTACACAATTGAGTCAAAGAGTAAACTCTGTATTTTCAAGTATTGTTGATAAATCAGAAGTCGAAGATCTTCGATTGAATACAAGAACATACTAAAAAAATATAGATTGGATGATGGTCAAATCCCTCTTCATTCATTATACTATTCAAAACAAAAGCGCAAGCTGGTTATCAATACCAACTTGCGCTTTTTTGTTTTACTTCCCCTCCTACTCTTATTAGTGAAAACTCAAATTCAAAGTACAAACTCAAAAACCTATTGAAGTCGAATGGCTTAAAAAGAATTGGGTCGACAACATTCTATAGGTTTTACTCAGAACTTCAATAAATTGGAGGCGCAAACAAAAACGATTTGCAGCATTTGACTGTTGTAACACATACACAAGATTAAAAACAAAACAACCAATAATATGGCAGATGTAATCGTGAACAGGGTGGCAAAAAGTGGTTTGATTACCTTCAATTTGGAGCATTATTACCCCGAAAAAGAAATCGTGACTTTTGATATCAAATCCTACCTATACATGGAATTGATGCTAAAAGAAAAAGATTTTCGTACCAGTTTGAAGGAGTTGGATTGGAGTGCTTATCAAGACAAACATGTAGCCATCACCTGTACAACAGATGCAATTGTACCGATATGGGCATACATGGTCATTGCCAGTTATTTAGAACCTGTTGCGGCAAGTATGGTATTTGGAGATGCCGAAACTCTCAAAACGATACTATACAATAAGGCATTGTCTGCAATCAACCCTGAAGATTACCGTGACAAAAGAGTGGTCATCAAAGGTTGTGGAGAAAAGCCTGTTCCCATTTCAGCTTATGCCGAAATCACCCGCCTATTGAAGCCCGTAGTCAAAAGCCTCATGTATGGCGAACCTTGCTCTACAGTTCCTATCTACAAACAAAGAGTACTAAGAAGATAAGTTTAGTGAAATCTCAAATTCAATACCTTGTAACGGAAGTTTCTTTAGATAGTGAGGTGTAATCTTCGAAAGAATGGAGAAGGTGACATCTCGCTGTCGGTTTTGAGATTACATACCGAGTTCTCGGCACAGGCTCTTTTCGTTTCACTCCAAGATGTCACCTTAAATAACTTCCATTACAGGGTACTCAAACTCAAAAACCTCTAATTTTCACTCACTTCAAATGGAGCATTGGGAACTGTTATTCTTTTTCTTTGGCATCGCTATTCTATATTCATCGGTAGGTTTTGGAGGCGGTTCGAGTTATTTGGCGATTTTAGCATTGTATGGTATTGACTACCGCCTATTAAGAGCCATAGCCTTGCTCTGCAATATCACAGTCGTCTCAAGTGGAGCTTATATTTTTTACAAAAAAGGCTTTTTGAAGTGGCGAAAAATATTGCCCTTGGTCTTGGTAAGTGTGCCAATGGCTTATCTAGGCGGCAGTTTGCAAATCAGTCAACAGACCTTTTTCATTTTGCTTAGTTTTGCGCTCATCATCGCAGCCCTTTTGATGCTCCTACAATCACTCAAAACCAGCCTAAAGGAAGACTTCAATCAAACCAAACCAACAAAAAATATCTTCAATGCAGGCATTGGGGGTGGAATTGGTTTTTTGTCGGGTATGGTAGGCATTGGAGGAGGAATATTTTTGGCTCCCGTATTGCATCTCCTCAAATGGAATGGCGCGAAAACCATTGCAGCCACTGCCAGTTTTTTTATCTTGGTCAATTCTCTTTCGGGTTTGGCAGGTCAAATGACACACCCTGATTTTCATCTTGATTGGCAATTTGCAGGAATGTTTATGGCAGCCGTTTTTATAGGAGGACAAATCGGTTCTCGTTTGGGAGCAAATTGGTTTTCCCCAAATTGGGTGCGTCGCCTAACCGCAGTCCTGATTTTCTTTGTAGGTATCAGAATTTTATTAAAATATACAATCAGTTGAGCAAACTTTGATTTAAACTCCTCATGCAAATGGATATTCAAACTACTTTACTCAAAGCACACTCCAAAGCGAATACAGCAAAAATCGTTGATTACGTTGGTGACAACCAAATGCGATTTGATGACTTGATGGAAATATTTTTGAAGGAAGAGCCGCTTCTTGTACAACGAGCAGCATGGGTGGTCGGACACAGTGGAGTAAACCAGCCTCAATTGGTAGTCAAACATTTTCAAGCGATGATTGACAATTTGAAGAAAAGTCCGATTCATGATGCAGTCAAACGGAATACGGTAAGAATTTGGCAGTATATAGATATTCCTGAAGAGTACATGGGTTCTATTGCCAATATTTGTTTCGACTATTTGGGAAACCCCAAAGAAGCTGTTGCCATCAGGAGTTTTTCTATGACCGTACTTCACAACATCACAAAGAAAGTTCCTGAACTTCAAAACGAATTGCGCTTACTCATTGAAAATCAAATGCCTCATGGCACTTCAGGGTTTCGAAATAGAGGGCGGAAAATATTGAAGGAAATTCAATAAAACTCAAAACGCTTATTTAGATTCGTACTTGGGTATTTTGGGAAGGAATGAGAATTAAAAAATCACTTCAATATCCATTCTTCATTCAAACCACAATTAGGAATGCTGCTGAATTAACCCCGAGTTTTCGGGGCAAGCTATTTTAAAATTCATCCGATGAGGGCTACAACGTAAAGTGTTATTAACCAAAATATTGATAGCCCTCATCGGGTGAATAAGCAAAGCAAAATCTGTAACTTTATTTTTTCAGCACCCCTTAGGCAAACTAAAATATTAAGTATTTTTAAACTCCAATCCGCCTCTCCAAAAACTTTTGTTTGAGTTTTAATTTGAACTTGCCTTAGACCTCTTCTTTCCAAACCATCCACAATAAATGGAGTAAATAAGCTAAAATGGGAGTCGTAATCGTTGCCCCCATTGGATCTGCCTCAGTTAATTCGTAGTCAAAAAAACGAATACCGACAGTGAATAAAGCAAATAAACCAAGAGCTACGCCTACCAAAGCTTTGATATATAGTGGTTTGTTAAATGGAAAGTGCATGAAATTGTGTTTTGTATTTTCAAAAAAATCCAATTCTAATCCTCAATGGATAGAACAAAGGTAATAGATGCTTTGAAAATATGCTAATTACTGCATTTTCTACCAAATATTTTATCACTTTAAAACATCTTATTTTGCTGTTCATCAAATGAAGGCTTCAAAATATCGTCTTGAAGCCCTCATCCAATAAAACATCTACTAATTCGCCAGAGAATCTGCCAAAACAAGGTTCTCCGCAGGCTTATTTTCCTTCAATTTCGCAAAAGCTTGCTCTAAATCTTCAATCAAATCTTCCGCATCTTCAATCCCTACCGACAAACGAATCAACGAATCCTGTACGCCTATTTCTTGACGAATAGCCCTTGGAATCGTTTTGTGGGTCATCGAAGCCGCATGACAGATAAGACTTTTGACTCCCCCCAAACTTTCCGCCAATTTGAAATACTGGGTCGTACTCACAAAATCCAAAGCTTCGTTCAGACGGTCTTCCTTCAAAGAAAAGGAGATGATTCCACCAAATTTTGACTGTTGTTTGCAGGCAATATCATGGTTGGGGTGAGAAGGCAGTCCAGGGTAGTGAATCACATCCACCAAATCATGTTGTTCCAAATACTGTGCAAGCTTCAATGCCGTATCCGAAATCCTATCCATACGCAAAGAAATAGTCTCTATTCCTCTAATAGTGAGCCAACTATCAAAAGGGCCTAAAATTCCCCCACAAGCATTCTGAATAAATTTCACCTCCTTCGCCAACTCCTCACTGTTCACAACCACCAAACCTGCAATCAAATCACTATGCCCTGAAAGGTATTTGGTCGCACTATGCACCACGATGTCTGCACCAAAATCAATGGGCTTTTGCAGCACAGGAGAAGCAAAAGTATTATCGACCACCAAATACGCACCATATTCATGAGCTATTTTTCCAATCGCTTCAATATCTGATATTTGAAGGCAAGGATTCGTAGGGCTTTCGAGCCAAACCATTTTTGTTTTGTCTGTAATCGCTTCTACCACATTTACCCAATCTGTCGTATCCGTATATTTGACCGTGATGCCGAACTTCCGAAATATCTTGTCGAAAAGACGGAAAGTTCCACCATACAAATTATTGACTGTCAATATTTCATCACCTGCTGACAATAATTTGATGACACAATCTATAGCAGCCAATCCACTCGCAAAAGCAAAACCAGAATGACCATTTTCCAATGTGGCAATCAAATCTTCCAATACTTTTCGGGTTGGGTTGTTGCTACGGCTGTAATCAAAACCTTTGTTGACACCAGGCGCTTCCTGAACAAAGGTTGAAGTTTGGTAAATCGGTACTGAAATCGCACCTGTGAGTTCATCTACGGGGATACTGTGAATAATTTTTGTTGTTGCTAACATGTTGGTAAGTATTTAAAAATTAAGAGATTAAATACTTATCAGAGGAAGGGGAACAAATAAAAAAATTGAAGGCATCTATACAGTTTTTGCACTATTGCAGCAAAAAAAATCTCTTTTGAAAATAGTTTTCAAAAGAGATTTGGCTATATAAATAAAGTATGATATGGTTTCCTAATTGAAAGCGAAAGCTTTCAACTTATCTTTCCCTAAGTCTATATGACCAAGGGCGGGAATTAGCACCTTATAATTTTGTCGAAACAAATTACAGGTTGCTAAGGTATCGTCGAGCCTAATCTCTCCACCTTTCTTGATAAGAAAAAATGTGTTAGACAGTTTCAAATAATAAATTCGTCATTTATGCGTGTATCTTTTTTCGCTATACTTCGTTAAAAAGCCTCGTCATAGCTCTGCTATGCCTATGTTTTTTGCCTCGTCTAACAAAAAAATATTTCCGCAAAATTGCCTACTTATTAATTTGAAAATGTCTTAAAGAACTGCTGCAAAGATACGCTACAAAATGTGGGATTTCCAAATCTTTTATTGCAGTAAAA
>JBGCDY010000999.1:0-8531 GCA_045105835.1 Chitinophagales bacterium | reverse complement strand
AGCTGGTAGTTTTCGCCAATCGGTAAATTTTCGAGTGTAAAATTCCCGTTTTTATCAGTGGTTGTTCCGATTTGGGTATTGGCTATGAATACATTGGCAGATTCGATGGGTTGATTACTTACCAAATCCAATACTTGACCTTTGAGGTTTTGTTGTGCGAATATAGAAGGGAGAGGAAGGCTGATTGCAGCTACAATAAGAAAGAGAAATATTTTTTTCACGAGAATCTGCTTTTTGATGGAATACTGATTCTATATTAAGCGATTCTAAAGAAAGCTACTGCCGTGAAAATGACAATTGAATTGATGGAACGCTGATAAAACTGATTGAACGGATTCTCGCTGATAAATTATCTGTTTCAATCAGTAAAAATCCGTTCAATCTGTGTCCTATCGCGTTCTATCCTTGAGATAACTCTGTAAAATATTTGTAGAAATAAGGAATCGTTTCGATGCCTTTGAAGTAGTTGAACAAACCGTAGGATTCATCTGGTGAGTGAATCGCATCTTCGTTCAGTCCAAAGCCCATCAATACCGTTTTGACATTCATTTCGTATTCAAACAAAGCAACAATCGGAATACTTCCGCCCATGCGTGTAGGAATTGGAGTTTTGCCGAAAGTAGCTTCCATTGCTTTTGAAGCAGCTTGGTAAGCCGTTGAATCTGTGGGCGTAACCGCAGGAGGTGCGCCATGCCCCATCGTAATTTCCACTTTCACGGAAGGAGGAGCAATCTCTTCGATGTGTTTTTTGAAGAGTTCTAAAATTCGATGAGGTTCTTGGTTTGGAACGAGACGCATCGTGATTTTGGCATTGGCTTTGGAGGGTAAAACCGTCTTAGAGCCTTCGCCTTGATAACCGCCCCACATTCCATTCAAATCCAAAGTTGGGCGAATAGAAGTTCGCTCGATGGTCGTGTATCCTTTTTCCCCTTGCACCGAACCAATCTCCAAATAATCTTCATAAGCTTTCAGGATGAAAGGACGTTTTGCCATTTCGGCACGTTCTGCATCACTCAACTCTTCCACATTGTCGTAAAAACCAGGAATGGTGATGTGCTTGTCCTCATCGTGCAAAGAAGCCATCATTTTACTCAAAATATTGAGGGGATTTCCAACTGCGCCACCATAAGTACCTGAATGCAAGTCTCTATTGGGACCTGTCAATTCAATTTCGGCTGCTGCAATGCCTCTTGTTCCGACCGAAATGGAAGGGCAATCATTGGCAATCATTGAAGTATCAGAAATCAATACCACATCTGATTGCAGCTTTTCTTTGTTTTCACGCACGAAAGGCAACAAATTAGGTGAACCGACTTCTTCTTCTCCTTCAATGAGAAATTTGACATTGCAGGGAAGGCTGTCCGTTTTCATCATCGTTTCAAAGGCTTTGAGATGAGAATACATCTGCCCTTTGTCGTCACAAGCTCCTCTTGCGTAGATTTTTTCGTTGCGAATCGTTGGCTCAAATGGCGGGGTTGTCCACAAATCCAATGGGTCTGGTGGCTGCACATCGTAGTGTCCATAAACCAAAACGGTAGGGAGAGATTTGTCAATGATTTTTTCGCCATAAACAATGGGATGACCTGCGGTTTCTATCATTTCCACATTGTCTGCACCTGATTCTATCAATTTGTTTAGCACAAACTCACCTGCTTGGTGAACGGCTTCTTTGTATTTGCCATCTGCACTAATAGACGGGATTCGCAATAAATCAAACAATTCGTCTAAAAATCGCTGCTTGCTACTTTCAATGTATTGGGATTGTTGCATTTGTGTTTCTTGTTGTTTTGGAAAATCTTGTTTACTTTTAGTTCTACTTTTGTTGGTACAAAATTTATTCCATTAGGAATTGTTTGGGCTTTGAAGGTGCAAAGATAGGATTTTGTGTTGTTTCGGTTGTTGTCAAAATTGGATTTTATTGGGAAAACACCTACTTTTAGCTTTAATATATAGCAATAAGAAATTGAAGTATGCCTCTAAACTTTACACCTAAGGGTCACCTAAGTCCTGCAAAAGAAATTTCAAGTAACGAGAACGAATTAGCCGACTATTTTGTTGATAGAATAAGTAATTCAAATACACGCAAGCAATTGTTTGATAGTTACTTAAATTTAATGCTGGACTTTCGTCAAAAAATAAGCTCTGATTTTACGGTATGGATAAATGGGAGTTTTGTCACACAGAAAACGCATCCAAATGACATTGATTTGGTTATTTTTTTGGAGGCTTTCATTTTTCAAGACAAGCAGGTTGAGTTAAATTCTCTGAAGCAAAAATACCAAGAAGAGAATCTTGATTTGTATTTTGTCAAAGCATATCCTGAGAGCCATAAGAGACATTTCTGGTATGTATCCAAACAAATAGAATGGAGACACTTGTTTACTAAAACTAGAAAACAGAAACGGACAGGAAAATCATTTTCAAAAGGATTTTCAACCATTAGTTATCATGATGAAGAACAATTTACATAGATACAGTCCAGAAGAAATTGAAATTGTCAATATTATTGAAGAATTACAACATTTTCAAAGGCTAATTGATATTGGCGAAGATGAATGTAAGACTTTCAATGAACCTCCTGATTTTGAACTAAAACAATACTATCAAAAACGCCAGAGACTTTACCATAATCTTCTTGATTCCATACTCAATTTACAATTCCGCACTCCAAAAACGAATGAAATACTTCAAAAATTACTTGAAAGACTCGACATTCAGTTACCCAAGAAGAAAACGGCTGCTATTGATAAAGATTTGGAGCAAGTAGCCACTTTATTGGCTTCTTAAATATTTGATTTTACATTCTTCACTTAAAATTATACCAGTACTTAATCCCCAAGAATTCTTACTTTCACAAAATCGAAGAGTAAAAATTCAAATCAATGACCAGACGCATTTGGAACTTATTTATCTATGCCGCAACGCTTTTTGTCGCCATCGAAATCCCTGTATGGTTTGTATATGGCTACAAACACTTTGAAGAACTCCAAATCATTTCGGTAATACTGCCCTTTCTTTTTGCGATAGATGTCTTTTTGCAGTTGAGAAATCCGATTGACAAAAAAATCCACAAAAAAGTCGGAAAAAAGGCAAGATTGAAGCGTTACATCAAGCATTGGTTGTTGATAGATTTGCTGTCCATCATTCCTTTTGACCTATTGGCAGAGTCCTTTGCAGATAGTTCTTGGGGCGCATTTTTCAAGACATTGGCTTTGGTGCGGGCATTACGGGTCTTTCATTTTGTGCCGATTATGCAACAATGGAGTTACCACCCTGACATTCCTCCTTATTTGTCTCGCATCACTTTTTCCCTCTTTTGGTTGGCGATTGCAGCCCATTGGATAGCTTGTGGCTGGATTGGTATGGGAGCGACCAATCCTGATTTACCTCCTTTGGACAACTACATTCGGGCAGCTTATTGGTGTGTGACCACCTTGACAACCATCGGTTATGGAGACATCACTCCCGAAACCAATGGGCAGATGCTCTTTACTATTTTGGTGCAATTGATTGGGGCAGGAGTCTATGGTTACATCATTGGGAATTTGGCGAGTTTGCTGACCAATGTGGATGTGGCTCGTTCTCAACACGAAGAAAAAGTAGAGCAAATCAACACCTTTATGCGCTACCGAAATTTTCCACCCGAACTCAAAGCAAGGGTCGGTGATTACTACGATTATCTTTGGTCGCAGCGAAGGGGAACGGACGAAGCCGAAATTTTGGAGGAATTGCCACCCAGTTTGCGGACTCAAATTGCCTTGCATTTGAACAAGGAGTTGATTGAAAAAGTACCCATTTTTAAGCATGCCAGCGTTGATTTGATTCGTTATGTGGCGATGCACCTCAAACCTGCCATTTTCTTACCGAATGACTTTATTGTTTGTGAGGGAGAGTTTGGAGAGGAAATGTATTTTATCGGGAAAGGGGCTGTTGAAGTAGTGTCGGGTGACGGCAAAAAAGTCTATGCGACGCTGCAAAGTGGGCATTATTTTGGTGAAATCGCCTTGCTTCACGGCACTCCAAGAACGGCAAGTGTTCGGGCGGTGGACTATTGCGATTTGTATTATTTGGACAAAGATACTTTTGATGGGATATTGAAGCGGTTTCCCAAATTTGCCGAGCATATTGCTAAAATCGCAAAAGAACGGAAGGAACGGCATTAGAGAAATTCAAATTCAAGGTACAAATTCAAACGCAAATTGGGACAAGGGAAATTCAAAACCCATTAGTGCAAAGTTATCAAATATTGAATTTGCATTTGAAACTTGAGATTGAATTTACAAACCTTTGCCTCTTTCAATCATTTGTTTCTCTGTCTTTGAAGCCTTCAATTCTTGCTCCAACAACTTTACCCCCGCTTCAATATCCAATATTCCGCAAGTAAAAATATCCACAGCAGCATAGCCATATTCAGGCCAAGTATGGATGGTCAAATGGCTTTCCATGATGATGACAACTCCCGAAACACCGAGGGGTGAAAAATGGTGGAAGGTGCTTTTCACAATCGTTGCGTCCATGACAGTAGCAGCAGATTCCATGACTTGCTGTATCTCATTGGGTTGGCTCAACAATTCAGCAGGACAGCCGTAGAGTTCTAAGATGATATGTTTTCCAAGTGATTTCAATTTTCCTTCTTTTGCCATTTTCTCCATTCCTCCAAAAAATAGTGCATCAACCTCGCATCGTCCACTCTATTAACAGCCAATGTTTGAAGGTTTTGAATGTCTTTTTCAAAATAAAACATCTTTTGTACCTGCGTACTGTCCAAATATCGAGTAGGTACTTTTGTTTCAAAAATATTGGGCTGCAATTCTTCGTGACTTGCTATGATAAAACCCCAATCTCCAAAAGAAGGCACGTAGGCATGATAGGGAAAAACATGGGTAAAACCGCTTTCCTTCAATGTCTCATAAATGCACCAAAAAGCTTTTCGAGTGTGAAAAGGTCCCGTAGCTTGAGTAGCAAAAATGCCGTTCTCACTCAATTTACTCTGAATCAACTTGTAGAAAATCGTACTGTAAAGCCTTGACAAAGATTCATTTGAAGGGTCGGGCAAATCTGACAAAATCACATCAAATGTTTCGTCTGTATTTTGCAGAAACTGCATGGCATCCGCCGTAATGAGTTCTACTTTCGCATTCATAACCGAGCCTTTGTTCAATGCCCGAATATGTGTATTTTCTTTTGCCAAGTCAAAAACCGCCCCATCCAAATCCACGATTTTGACCGACTCCACCTCCTCAAACTTCAATACTTCTCTCGCCAACAAACCCTCTCCTCCTCCCAAAATCAAGACCTTCTTTTTTTTGGGTGCAATGTTTAAAGGCAACAAACCCAATGCTTCATGGTATCGGTACTCATCCAAAGAAGAAAACTGAATGATTCGATTGATGTACAAATGTAAATCGTCCTTGTTTTGGGTCAAAACGAGATGTTGATAAGGCGTTTGTTTGGAGTAAACCAAGCGGTTGGTGTAAAAATCATCTTCCCAGTGCTTCAATAATTTTCCTGCAAAAAAGCCCATCAATACAAACAGCACAATCACCGCCAAAGCAGCCAATTGCAGTCCATTCTTTCGTTTGACGGACAGTTCTTGGGTAAAAAATCGGTAGATGAACAAACCCAACAAGACATTAATCAAACCGAAAACAAGTGAAGTTCGAAAAATCCCCACAAAGGGCAACAACAAAAAAGGAAACAACAAGGTCGCCAACAAAGCCCCGATATAATCCAAGCTCAACACATACGCCAAATTGGATTTCAAGGGATAATGTTTCTTCAAAATCCGAACCAATATAGGTATTTCAAATCCTGTCAAAGTACCAATCACCGCCGTCAAAGCCAACATGATAAGTTGATATTCAAAAACCGACACCTTCCCAAACACAAAATACAAAATCGGCACACTTGCCCCTCCTACCAAACCCAGTAAGACTTCAATCTTGACAAAACTGCCCAACAAATCATCGGAAAGGAATTGGGAAAGGTAGGAGCCCAAACCCATTGCAGCCATATACACCCCAATCGTCAAAGAAAATTGGGTCACACTGTCTCCCAAAAAATAGGAAGAAGTCGTGCTGATTAGCAATTCATAAATGAGCGAACACAGTCCTGCAATAAATACCGTCAAGAAAAACACCAAACGTTCTTGCGAACTCGCCTCTTTCAGCATATTGATTCTTTTTTATGGTTCTTTGACAAAATCTGTCAAATTGAGACTACGGCAGTTTATTTCTTGAAAATAATCGATAAGAAGTTGTACTAATCGACAATCTCTTATAAAACAAAACTACCGTAGTCTTTATGGGCTTTGCAAAAATCGTCAAAGAGCCTTTTTATGTTAAAAAGTCCATCTTTTAGCCCTTCAATATATCCAAACTATTCACAATGATACATATTTTTTTTAAATTTGCTTCATTGATTCATTTTACTTCAAAATCATATTGTTAAATGTGATTTTAGTCGGTATGGAACCAACTAAATACCATATAACAGAAGTCTTTCATGTTGCTTCAAAACTGGCGTAACATCCCCCTCACTCTCTTCAAAGGGAGAATAATTTCTTGATAAAAAACAGGGAAATTAACGAGATTGGGTATAGAAGAATCTTAAAAACAGTCTTTTTTTGATGTGTGAAGTAAATCCAAACAACAAAAATTTTAACCTATGAAACAAACAGAAAAAAGGTACATTCACCGCCTATCCTTTCTCGCTGCCTTCACTTTCTTCCTCATCACAGCTTGTGGTGGCGGAACAGAGACGGTGACAGAAGAAGTAGTTCTGCCTACGGAAGGATTGATTACGGTATTGCAGGAAGTCGAAAAGGATTTGTTCAAAATTGAAGATGAACAAACCATTCCTGACACCTCTCAAAGCCTTGTAGTTGCCAAATACATGGATGCAAGCATTGACACTTTTACCCTTGCAGAAGTTCGCCTGATGTCTCAAACACAAACAGGTGGTAGATCCAGTGGTATTGCTCAAGCAGCCTCTTTTGGCTTGATGGGCTATTTCATGGGGCGCTCTATGGCAAGGCGACCACAAGCCAGTGCTTACACCGATCCCAAAGCGCACCAACGCGTGAATCAAAAAGCAGGAAGCAGAATGCAACAAACTGCGGCTCGAACGACTCGTACCCGTCCAGTTTCTGGAAAATCAGGTTATGGAAGTGGTCGCTCAACTCGTTCGTCAGGTGGATGATCGCCTGATTGCAGTGCCTCCACTGCCGAAACACGAGCTTCGCAAAGATGATTTAGAATGGTTCATTGCTGATGAAAACGAAGGTTATTTCAGTGATGATTTTGTGCGTGTCAACCGAGAAGAACTCAATGATTTCCGCTCGGTTTCTGCTGACCTATTTTCTCTGTTGATCCAAGCCGCCCAGCGAATTGCAGACCAAAATGCATGGAAGGAAGCAGGTATTCCAGCCAATGCCATTCCGCTCATCAGCTATTCACTTCGACACGAAAAGGAGAATTACCTCATTGGGCGCTTTGATTTTGCAGGAGGTATCGAGGGGAAAACCCTCAAAATGCTCGAAATCAATGCAGATACTTGTTCCCTCATGCCCGAAACGGCTTTTATTCAAGAGTTGTATTGGGAAATAGAAAGCAAGGAGTTGGGACACCGTCCCTTCAATTTGTTGATTCATGGATTGAAGCAAAAGTTTCAAAAGCTATTGCAACAACACCCCAATAAAGCAGCCAATTTGTTGATAACGACTTTTGGTTATGAGGAAGATATACTGAATATGAGGGTAATTGAGAAGGCTGCTCGAATGGCAGGTTTTACACAAATTGCTCATACTACTTTGGATAAGGTGATTTTTTCGCCCGATGAAGGCGTTTTTCTGGAATCCAAAACGGGTGAATATACTGCATACGATTTTTGGTACAAATTCAACCCTTGGGACATTATCGCCAATGAAGAAGCCGAATTGTTTGATATTTTGGAGCAAATCATCCGCAATAATTTGTGTGTGATTATGAATCCTGCATTTTCGATGTTGCTGCAATCCAAAGCCATCATGAAATTCATGTACGATTTAGCTCCAAGACAC
This sequence comes from Chitinophagales bacterium, assembly GCA_045105835.1. Classification (GTDB taxonomy): domain Bacteria; phylum Bacteroidota; class Bacteroidia; order Chitinophagales; family UBA2359; genus JAUHXA01. Next base: position 472 of record JBGCDY010000999.1, on the reverse strand, counting down.
GACAACTTATTGAAGACGACCTTCAATGCCCGTGATTTTTACAATCACAAATATGTCCGCAAACCTATTTTTGGTAGAATGGGTGAAAACATTTCTTTCTTCAATGGAGCCAAACGCCCAGTTTACGAAACGGAAGGTGATTTTTCGGAGCAAAATTCTGTTTACCAAGAGCTTGCAGACTTCAATGAAGACCTTGAAGAACACCGTTATCAACCCAGTATTTACTGGACGGGCGAGGCTTGTGCCTTGTGTTTTAGAAGACAAGATGATTTGATTCTTGACGACGATGCGGAGTTTGTGGGGCATATTGTTACGCCTGATTGATGCGTTTGACACCATCAATTTTTATTGAAGACGTTGCAGTGCAAGGTCTCTACCTGTTTAACAAAATTGGAAATCTATTTATTATTTATTGGAGACGTTGCGGTGCAACGTCTCTACTAATTTCTATACACATGATTCTCATTATTGG
>JBGCDY010000998.1:0-5672 GCA_045105835.1 Chitinophagales bacterium | reverse complement strand
CGACTTTCGCCCAATGATTTCGGGCATTTTTTTGGTAGAGACAAAACTCACAATCAGTTTGTCTTTTTTCAAAACCCAAATAGAATCTTCCAATTGGTCAAATTCTTGGAAAACACTCAACTTATTCACAAAGTTGATATTCGCCTCTTTTGCCAACAATTCCATACTGATTCGACGCACTGCAAAAGAAGTGTCTGCCACCCAAAAATCACCAATAAAAGCATTGTCTTGTTTCAATTTTGGTTTGAAGGTGATTTGGTACGACCATTTGTTGTCTATATAGCCACTATCGACCAAGAAGTATTTGTAGTTTGCCAGGCCCATATTGGAAATCGGGCTTGCGAAATTTTTACCCATCACTTCAATAAAATTGTCGTATATGTCAAATTGTTGGTACATATTGCCAAGAAACTGTGTCCAACTGGAATTTTTAGTACCCGATATTTTGCTCGCCTTGATGATTTCACGTTTGCCATTTGGGTCTTTGCGAAAATGGTAATCAGAAATGGTTTCGGTGATGAAAAGCGGCAAAAATGGACGTTCTTCGGAGATGGAATCCACATTTTCAAAAATAAAATCAAAGGGCTTCAATAACTTTTTGCCCATCAGTTCTTTGGTCAAATTAGCAGCGTCCAGCTCCAATTTGGTATAGGATTCGTATTGGTAATAATCGGATTGGTCAATATCGTTTTTGTGCTTATTGGCGATGATTTTTCGGAGCATGATGTTCGCAGGGTTCTCACCTGCAATGACCACAATCTCATCCATCAAAATATCATCCCGAAGCAGTCGGAAAGAAATAGTTTGTTCTGGACTTTTGGAAAGTGCCTTGTATTGTGTTTTGTAGCCGATGGCAGAAACCCCAATGCTGTCCACCCATTGGTCGGCTTCCAATACAAAACCACCATCCATATCGGAAGTCGTTCCGATGGTAGTGCCTTGAAGGAAAATATTGACAAAGGGGATGGATTCTTGAGAATGGTCTTCGATAATGCGCCCACTAACACGTAAAGTTTGTGCAAAAGAGGTTTGAGCAATTAAACAAGTAACTGCAAGCGCAAAGGTGTAAAATAGGGTTTTCGCTTTCACAATACAATAAGGTTTAATTAAGTGGTTGATAAGTGTTCTATTTAAAGATTTAAATCTTTGGATGATGTTGCATGGGGAAATGTTAAATTTTCTCTCAAAAAGAAACCTTGACTCCATGTACTAACAGTCATTCCTCTTTTTGACTCTCCTTATTCTCCTAAAGTTTATTGTCTTAATATGAGTTAAGATGTATTTAGTATTAACGTTTCTATTAAGTCAAAGTTGCCTATTATAAACAAAAAATTGATTGTCTGTGTTTTATGATTTGTTCTTTGAATAGCGTGGGCTTTGGCGTATATTTATGGTTTCATCAAAAAGGATTCCAAAAACAATGAAAATTATATCTTATAACGTAAATGGCATTCGAGCTGCCATCAAAAAAGGCTTAATAGAATGGTTGGCTGCAAACGATTACGACATTGTCTGCATTCAAGAGACCAAAGCACAACCTGAACAAATTCCAAATGAAAAGTTTGAAGATTTGGGTTATCACTGCTATTGGCACAGTGCCGAAAAGAAAGGCTATAGCGGTGTGGGAATTCTGACCAAAACCAAACCGAATCACGTTGAAGTAGGTTCTGGAATGACCAATTACGACAAAGAAGGGAGAATTTTGCGAGCCGATTTTGATGATTTTTCGGTCATGAGTGTTTACATTCCTTCTGGCAGTTCGGGGGATATTCGCCAAGACATCAAAATGCAATTCTTGGGTGATTTCCTGCCGTATATCACAAAGCTGCGAGAGCAATGTCCAAATCTAATTGTATCAGGTGACTACAATATTTGCCACAAAGCGATGGACATTCACAATCCTAAAAGCAACAAAAAAAGCTCTGGGTTCTTGCCTGAAGAACGGGCCTGGATGGATGATTGGTTTGAGGCTGGAATGACCGACAGTTTCCGTCACTTCAATCCTGAACCGCATCACTATTCTTGGTGGAGTTATCGAGCCAATGCCCGAAACAACAACAAAGGTTGGAGGATTGACTACCATTCGGTTACTGAGCCTTTGAAGGAGCGATTGGTGGGAGCAGGTATTTTGCCTGATGTGAAGCATTCAGACCATTGTCCAATTTTGGTGGAGTTGGAATAAATTTGATTAAGACTTCGGTAGTTTAATTTCACAAAAGAATGATTGCCTGTGAAATTAAAACACTAATATTCAAACAAATAAGCTACCGAAGTCTCACTTCATATATTCATAAGCCAGAAACTCCGCCCAATAAAAATCATTTCTTAAACACCCCCATCACTGTCCTCATTTCCTCCAAACTAATATCATTTTTTTGCAGCAATTGGTCAAAAGTCATTCTCAACAATTCAGGGTTGTGGGTTTGAAGGCTGTCAAAAACTGCTTTCCATGCCTTGCGGTCTTCTGGCGTTTTTCCTTCAATTTTGCCCAAAACATCGTAATATTCTCGATAACTCACCACCATCGAATCTATGGTTTGTGTATTTTGAGGTAGGTACTCTTCAGGGTTAAGCGGCATTTCCTGGCTCCCACTACTTCCTCCTTCACAACAAGCTCCACAATCATCCACGCACTTAAAACAGTTTCCACAACTATTGCAGGAATCACTACAAGCACCACAAGAGTTATTGCAGCCATTACAAGAATTGCTACAACTACCACAAGCCCCATTGCAGCCACTACAACAACTATTGCAGTTTCCAGAACATTGATTGCAGCCTTTACTACACCCATTGCAGCCCTCACAGCAGCCTTTACAACACCCTCCACCAGCATCGCAACATTGACCACAAGGGCATTGAGCAGCATAAGCACCCGCCACTTCTCCCTGTTGTACGGCACAGCTACAACCTTCCATTGCAACACCTCCACAATCCTGTTGAGCAATTTGAAGCCCACCAATAAACTTGGTTTCTTCCATCAAAAAAGCAGGGCGTTTTTGGTGGATTTGGCGGTTGATGCTCTTGAAAGATTCTTGCATCGCTTTGTGGAAGGGAGCTGCAATGATTCCTTTTTGAGAAAGCAAAGTCAGCTGTTCCAAACAGTATATTTTCAAACGATTGCAAAGTTGGAGGTAGTGATAATAGGCACTGGAAAGGCTAATTTGCTCTTGTTCGGAGCGAAAAACAATGGGATTGAATTGTTGTTGCGCCATGTCGTCCTCCAAGTCGATTAAGTGGTCTGCAATGGCAATCACCTCGCCACTCAATTCAAACAAATTAGCCAATTCTTGCAAACTACTCTCCGAAACATCCGTTTTCTGCCCCACTTCCAATACCACATAGCGAGAAAGCAAGCCCGAATAATGGCGTACTTTTTCTTCGTTTTGGCTGTTGGTTTTGGTCAAAAACAGGTATTCTTCAATGACCTTTTGGAAGTCTTCACTGATTTGGGGCAAGGTTTGCTGCACCTTTCGATGGAGCATTTTACGCAGGTATTTTTTGTAAAAACGAGGTTGGTCTGTATCCCAATCTACCACTTTAACCCATCCCAAGAGAACGGATAGTTTTGCAGCGACATCAATAGCGGGATGGCTGGCGGCTGGATTTTTTTGGGTAAAAGCTGCCGCTGGGCAAGGAGTTTCTTTGGCAGTGGTCTTGTAATAAGGCTTCAAAGAGAGCAATACCAAGGTCAGTTCATTGTTGATAAACAAGCTGTAAGGCAGACTGTATTGGTCTCGCAAACTGGCACAAATCGAACAGTACAAGGTGCGGTAAGCTACTTTATTGGCTGTTCCCAGGCTGCAAAGGGAGGGTTTTAGGTGTCCGAGCATGAGTTGAGGGTTTGAAGTGATTGTGTGTAAACAGGAATTATTCAAATAATTGATTTAGAAGAACTACTTGGTCTATTGAATTCAGTTTATTTGCATTTTCTACTACGCCATAGGTTGTGATGAGTGAAATAAATAAGTGCTTTTTGGTTTTAGTATGGTATTGAAACACTCGCTTTTTGGTCTCAAGATTGGCTACATCTCGTTTGGTAACAGTGTAGTCTGAATTACTGTATTTGATTTCACAAATATTGATGGAGTTGTCTCCTCTGTCTATGATTAAATCTATTTGTGCACCTGACATTCCATTTTTAGGTTTGACAAAGAAGGAGGAAGCAGTGGTGAAAATCCCCGAAATACCTAAGGCTTTTCGGATTTGGTCAATGTGCATTAGGCACACATTTTCAAAAGAGTAGCCACTCCATGATTTGTAATTAGGCAAATCACTCAATTTAGTAAAATCAACTTTAGCATTGACTCCCAAAGGTTCTATAAAAGTGAGGTAAAAGAGCGAATAAGGGTCTGTGAGTCGATAAAGATTTTCACGTTTCTTTTTGCCATATCCATTGTAGGGTTCTATAAATCCCGATTGATTCAACTCGTTCAACACTTTAGACAAACCACCACCATTTTTGAAGTTTGTTTTACTGATGATTTCTTTTCTGGTCATCCCCATCCTTTTAGAAGCCAAAGCCCTAATGACCTCTATGTGATTTTCGGGATTTTCAAATAAAGAGGCAAACAATCGACTAAATTCTCCACGCAAATAACCATTTCGTTGAAAGCAAATCGCCTGAATGTTTTGTATAGCAGAAAGACCTGTTTTTACTTGGTTTAGATACATTGGAATACCTCCCATTGCAAGGTATAGCTGGGTGATTTGGTATTGATTCAGATGAATATTCCTTGACTGCAAGAAAGTTTGGGTCTCTCCCAGAGTGAATGGATAAAGAGAAATTATATTGGTTACTCGATTGTGTAAACCGCCTTTATCATTGATTACCTTATCTATCATCCACGAAGCAGCCGAACCGCAAATCACCAAGACAATATTTTGATTGACTGCCCAACTGTTCCAAAACCATCCGAGTCCTTTGATAAATGAAGAGCGTTTAGAACCCAGCCAAGGCAGTTCGTCTAAAAAAACCACCATTTTTTCTTTTAAATTCAGCCCTTCTAAAGCTTTGGATAATTGATAAAAAGCATCTAACCAAGAGGTGATTTTTTTTTCTATTTCAAAATCGGGAAAAAAATTTCGCATGGCAAAAACAAAATTTTGAAGTTGTTCTGATTTTGTACCATGCTGCAATCCTGTTAACTCAAAATTGAGGTGATTTTGATAAGTTTGTTTGACCAAAAAAGTTTTTCCGACCCTTCTTCTGCCTATAATTGCCACAAATTCAGGTTGGCTGGATTGAAGGAGTGATTCCAGTGTTTTCACTTCCTCTTCCCTTCCTGTAATAAAGTTCTTCATTATGAGTTGTTTATTACAAAAATAAACATTTAGAGCGAATTAGTGGTATTATAATCCGCTTTATCTATACGTTTTTTAGCACTTAGAGCGGATTAGTGGTATTATAATCCGCTTTATCTCTATTTTTTTAGCACTTAGAGCGAGTTAGTGATCCTATAATCCGCTTTATCTCCACAAATTCATACTTATCACTGCCCCCGAAACATTGTCTCTAAAAGTACCAGTGATGTTGTTGCCATTGGAATTCACCCTCATACTTGCCACTCCATTTGTACCAAACATGGTGGCATAGTTGACACTAATATTTCGATTCGAAACAGTTCCCGAGCCTTCCGCAGAAACCACCAAAGCTCCATAGGCATTGACAC
>JBGCDY010000997.1:0-11378 GCA_045105835.1 Chitinophagales bacterium | reverse complement strand
TACGCATTTTACTCGTTCTTTTTCCTTTTAGATGCGTTAAAAATTTTGACCATAGCCCTGCTATGCTAAAAATTTTTGCCTTCCTAAAAGAAAAAATACCTTCCTAAAATTTGCGTAGCATATTTATTTCTATCTCCCTTAACAATCTTATTGATTGATTTAATTTTGCCCTAAGTAACGGTAAAAAAATAACCTGAACGATTTTTTAGCTAACATACCCCAACCCCTTTCAAAAGGGGAATTAAGGTGTTCAAGTTATTTTTTTCTTATTACTAAGTCTTAATGATGAAAAACAAATTGCAATCTTTAGAATCCTTTTAGGTAGGAAACCAAAGATTGCAGTTTATTTTTTCTTTTTGAATAATTGAAGCCTACAATAAAATCAAAAGAGGCTTCAATTATCTGATAAACAGCTATTTTAGATTAATTGCAGTCCAATAAAGCTGACAAACTGATGGCATCCAATGTTAGTGCATCGGTACCTTCAAACTTAGTCATATCTGTTGGAGTTGGACTTGTTCCATTAGGATCTATCTGCAAGTTGAGGCTTACCATATTGATAGTGCCATTGTCAACAATTCTAAAATGTTGATCCTCCGTAGTACCTGCTCCAGTAATACCATCATAAAGAATCTCTGGATAGTCAGCTGCAAAGAAAGATAAAACAAATCCAAGCTCCTGACCTGCTTGATTCAAGTTGTCAGGAAGGTTAGCTCCTCTCGAAATTGTATTGTCGTGAATATTCACATATCGAAGGCGAGGATTGTAGCCTGTTGAAGCATCAAATTCTTCACCTGTAAACTCATAACTTGCCATAGAAATAGATGCCAAATTGTTGTTGGTAATCGTATTGTCAAATACTTCAACCGAATCAGTCGCCAACAAAACGATTCCAGAACCTACTGGCAATCTTCCGATTAGGCCATTTGGATTGGGAGCATAGTTAGTGTGGTTGTTGTTGTCAATCACATTGTCATATACTCTACATTGACTTCCATTGCGGATAGAAGTGATATTTCCAAGGTCATAGACCAAAACTCCTGCACTGTTGTTTTGGATGGTATTGTTGTGAACATCCGCACCAATGCAATTTTCGATTTCAACTCCTGCTACATTCTCTTCCATTGTGCTGTTTTTGACCACAATATTGGTAGACTGCCCTACATACAATCCTGCATCAGCAGCACCACGAGCATAACATCCATCAATGTCTACATTGTTGCACAAAACAGGGTAGATACCATAGTTACCATTGTTTTCCAGTACATTTCCTATCCAAACTGTTGCAATATTAGAAAATCGAATGCCGTCAATATTTTGGGTTTTGATGGCATCAGATACTCCGTCCTGAACCGTAAAGCTACATAGTGTAATGTTTGTACCATCCGAAATTTTGATACTTTCTCCACCTGAATCTTGTCCAGAAAAGTCCAAAATGGTTTTACCCACACCTTGACCTTTGATGACAACATTGTTTTTGTCAGACATAATCAATGCCTGAGTGATGGTAAAAGTACCTTCGCCAAACTCAATTGTACTATTGTCTTCTGCATTGATAAAGGCAGTCACTATGGCATCATTTGCTTCTGTGCCAGCTTCAATTCGTACCACTGTATCTTCGTCTTTTTTACAAGAAGAGACTATGAGTAAGCCTAATACGGTGAAAATGAGCAATAATTGTTTGTAATTTCGCATAAATATTTGTCATTTATTGGTTTAAGAATTAAATAATCGTTTGTCTCAGCAAATCTAATGATTATTTTTTGCTTATAAAATCAAAAATATACAAAACAAACTTTCGGAAAAAATTATTATAGAAAACGCAAATATGCAGGAGTTAACAAATTATTCCATTGCAGGCTGACAAACACTTTTCAAAAGGAAAAATACATTCCAAAACCAAAACCGAAATTTTCAATGCTTTGTCGAAATTGAGTTTCGCTTATACTCGTCGTTCCAAGAAGTTCTTTCTCTTCCACTCGGTAATCGAATGTTCCCCACCTATAATTGTATTGCAGTGATGCACTAAATCCTAATAGGTGACTTGCCTGCCACTTCCCTTTCGCTTCAAAACCAATGCTTGGCAGTGCAAAATTGGAATTTTCAGGTATGTATTCGATACTACGGGTATTGTTGCTGTTTTTTTCCTTCAAAAAAAGATAGGGTTCGGTAGCCGAAATCCATGCAACACCCAGATTGACCGAGGGCTCAAAAAATACTTTTCCCTTGCCAATCTTTCGGGCAAGAGATATGCCCATGCCTACCATATTATAGGTGGTATCCGATAAATAGCTGTTCTCTTGTGGACATTGAAAATCATCTCGGTAGTAATATGCTGTGTTCTCGTCCTTCAAATCAATGCCATGTACCGTTTTCCAAAAATCGTTGTACTGTCCACAATTTCTACCAATGGAGGTATTGGTGAAAAACAATCCACCTAGCTTCCATTCTTCTTTCACCAAAAAATTGAAGGAAACAACTGTGGAAACTCCCTGCACTTCTTTGTCCGTATTCAAAAAATAAATTGCCTCTCCAATGTTTGGCTTTTTACTCAAGAAATACGCCGACTGTGTAGCAAACAATTGGGTTTCTACTTCAATGGAAGACTGTGTTTGAAAAAAACTGGCAGGAACTCTGACAGGCTCGCTGCTGGGTGGGAGTTCGTTTTGGGCCTTCAATAAGAGGATATTGCAGAGCAAACAACAAATCAAGATAAGGTATTTCATCTTTTTCATTTTCACGTTTTTCAATAGAGAATTATACTTTCTGTCGTATCCACCAATATTTTTTCATTGGACAATTCTACTTCAACGATGAATTGAAATGCAGTTTCTTGACTCGGGCTTTCGAGCAAAAACAAGTCAAAATCGGTGAGTATATAATAAGGCTCAGATTCATTCACGTTTTCGACAAAAGAACTGACTGCAATGGCATGTTCCGTCTTTTCTTCTGTGCTACTAAAGGCAGTCACTGTGCCTCTCGTTTTGGCGGCAAAAAAATCTGTTAGATCTGTACCTGCGGGGTGGAATTCATCAAAATCACTCAATGCACGGATGCGAACGGCTTCAATGGTATCGTTTCGTTGATAACTTTCGGCACATGAATAAGCATAGGCACTGTTGGAGAATCCATTAAGGGGAGATGTTTGATGCACAAAGTCATAAGCCATGCTCATTCCTATGGCATAGGCAATGGCAGGTAGTCGGTTTTCTTCTGCAGTAATGGGTCTTTCCCCTCTATTGTCCACGTTGGAAAGGTACAACTCTGACCAAAAATAAATATACTCGTCTTCACAACAACTGGTCGTCAAAACCAAAGTTCCTATTTGGAGGAAGGTCAAGATTAAAAAAATACGTAGGAATTTTATCATAGCGATTAGCGTCTTGAAAATTTTGGATACTTGCTTTGAATAAAACGTATTTTTTCAAAAGGTCGTTGTGTTGATTTGGATTGGACGGTGTGGTTTTGCTTTGTATCTACACACTTCATTTACTGCGCCAACACCATTGCAGCAGTGCCAGGTACTCTTACTTCTCCACTCACATCAATGACTCCATTTTCGTCTACCCATTCAGGAGTAAGTACCATTTTCCATTCACCCTCAGGCAGTTTCACCTTCCTTTCACTTCGATTGCCATTCAGTATGACCACAATATTTTTCCACGTATCGCCATTGGCATTGTCCGAAATTTGGTACGCTACCAAGTTTTCATTCGGAGCTTCAAGCTCCAAAAAAGTCAGGTGCTTGGCAAGCATTTCGGTAGTTGGCATTCTAAACGCAGGGTGTGCTTTTCGGAGGGCAATGAGTTTTTTGTAGTAGTCGAAAAGTTCTTGGTATTGGGTTTTGCGGCTCCAATCAATTTGATTGATGCTATCGGGAGACTTGTAGGAATTCTCTTCGCCATTTTTGGTGCGGGCGATTTCGGAACCTGCATGGAGAAAAGACACGCCTTGAGAAGTTAACACGATGGTCATCGCCATTTGGTGCATTTTCAAGCGAGTGGCTTCATCATCCGTTTTGTTGGAAATTAGGAGTCGGTCAAACAAGGTATGGTTGTCGTGACAAGACACATAGTTGATGCACTGTGTGGGATTGTTCGCCCAAAAAGCATCGGAATAGTTCACCTTTTTGTAGTCAATCTGTGGATGTTGCGTGGAGGCAACGATGCCAAATTTCATGGTTTCTTCTTTGCCATTTGCGCCACTGACAAAACCTTGTTCTTCGTGATTGAAGACACTTCCCTTCAATCCATCCCGCAAATCATCGCTGAATGCAGCAATGTTGTTGAGTTGTGGAGTGTGGTGTTTCAAGGCACGTTTTTCGACGGGAAGAGGGCTATCTCCAGATGTCCAACCTTCGCCATACACAAAAATCGTGGGGTCGATTTCGTCCAAAGCTGCACGAATTTGGTTCATGGTTTCGATGTCGTGAATCGCCATCAAATCAAATCGAAATCCATCAATGTGGTATTCTTCTGCCCAGTATTTGACCGATTCAATCATGAATTTCCGCACCATTGCTCGCTCAGAAGCGGTTTCGTTTCCACAGCCTGAGGCATTGGAAAATGAATTATCTGGATGTTTTCGGTAGTAATAGTCAGGCACGATTTGTTCCAAGTAGGATTCTGCTGATAAGCCTGTATGGTTGTAAACTACGTCCATAACCACTCTGATTCCTGCATCGTGGAAAGTTTTGACCATCTGTTTGAACTCCTTGATTCGGGTCGTTCCATCGTGTGGATAAGTGCTGAATGAACCTTCAGGGGCATTGTAATTCAAAGGGTCATAGCCCCAATTGAATTGTGCAGTATCGAGTTTTGTTTCGTCAATCGAACGATGGTCGAAAGTCGGCAATAGGTGAACATGGGTGATTCCCAATTCTTTGATGTGGTCTAAGGAAGTACTTAGTCCATCCGCATTTTTAGTCCCTTCTTGGGTCAATCCCAAATATTTGCCACGGTGCTCGGCATTCACTCCAGAACTTGGGTGAATGCTCAAGTCTCGGATGTGCAATTCGTAGAGAATGATGTCCGTAAAATTTTGAAGTGGAGGTCGTTTGTCTGTCCCCCAGCCTTCAGGATTTGTGCCATTCAAATCGGCAATGACTCCTCGTTTGCCATTGACTCCCACGATTTTCACATAAGGGTCAAGGGCTTCTTCGAGCCATTTCCCATTTACTTTTGTTTGAAAAGTGTAATACTTCCCTTTGAAGTCTCCTTCTATATCAATCCTCCAAATTCCTCCTTCTAACCGATTCATATTTTGGGCTTCAATGGCTTCGCCGTCAATACCTGTTTCATACAAATTGATTTTGGCTTCGCTGGCAGTGGGAGCCCAGATTTTGAAGGTCGAAACGGTGGGTGTATAGGTCAAGCCCAAATCAGTGCCTTCATATTTTGGATAGGCTTCAAAACTATCAAAACTTGTAGGGAAATCTTTGAGGATTTTTTCTTGTTGTTTTTCTGGGTTTTGACACGAAGAAAGAAGGGTCATTGCGATAATGATTGTGTTGAAGAGGCTGCTATTGAAGTAAGATAAAATTGGTTTCATTGCAGTGCTTGGTTTATGAATTGTGTTCTATGGCTTTGCTTCAAAAAATAACTGAAGCAATTGTGAGATAGAGGCTTTTGATTATTAGGAATTTAGCAAATAATAGGCTACACAAATTTATTTCTATCTCCCTTACGTAAGACAGTGTTTCAAAAGTAATTTAACATTTACAAGGGCATAGCCCTGACTCTATTTGTAGAAAAAACGCCCTATAAAACTAAGCATTAGGAGCGTAGCTTCGGCACGGTTAAATAACTGCTTTTCTACGGTGTCGAGGCTACGCCCCTAATGAAAATCTATCTAAGGTTATTTCTACAAATAGTGCCGCAGCGATGCTGCTGAAATAGCAAAGAACTTTTGAAACAGTGTATTTATAATTAAGAAACAGTAAGCTCCCTAAATATATCCTCTAAGCTATTGACTTCTTTTTGCATTCCCAAAAGAGTAAGGTTATTCTGGACTGAAAAATGAAATATTCCGGCACGAATGTCTTGGTCGTTTTGGGTGCTTAACTGCCATTTATGGTCGGTAATGGCTTCAATTTGTTGGATATGAGGAAGTTGTTCCAAGAGAGATTTGGTGGTCGGTTCGGCAAATTCTACGGTGATGAGAACTTGGTTCTTGCTTTGTTGTTGAAGATTTTGGGTGGTGTCATTGGCAACCATTTCACCTTTGTTGATGATGACTACTCGGTCACAAATCGCCTGTACTTCTTGCATGATGTGACTCGAAAGAATAACCGTTTTTTCCTTACCCAACATCTTGATGACACTGCGGATTTCGACCAATTGATTGGGATCTAAGCCAGAGGTAGGTTCATCCAATATCAATACTTTGGGGTCGTGTAGCATGGCTTGTGCCAAACCTACTCGTTGGCGATATCCTTTAGAAAGCTGTCCGATTTTCTTTTTTTGCTCTCGCTCTAAGCCAGTTAGAGTGATCATTTCTTCAATACGCTTCGGTGTTTTTTTGCCAAGGTGGTGCAATCGAGCGACAAAATGGAGGTATTCCTTTACGTACATGTCGAGGTAAAGGGGATTGTTTTCGGGAAGGTAGCCTATTTGTTGACGAACTTCCATGGGACTTTCTTGCACATCGTAGCCACAAACACTCACGCTGCCTTCCGTTTGAGGGATGAAACAGCTAATGATTTTCATGGTAGTGGATTTCCCTGCGCCGTTTGGTCCAAGGAAGCCCAAGACTTCTCCTTCTTTGGCTTCAAAACTTAGTTTATTGACCGCTTTTTGTTGACCGTAGATTTTGGTGAGCTGTTGTACTTTTACTGACATGTGCTTGGTAGATAACTATGAATGAAAATCAAAATAAGAATGAAAATCAAAAACTGCTTATTAATGAAGCAATCTAAAATTTTAAATACAGAACTTATTTTTTGAACACCTCTAAAACAAAAGACTTCACTGTTAGGCAGTAAAGTCTTTTGTGGATGACTAATTTAATTATTTTTTGCCTTGAATATTTGTCGTCGTAATCCGCCTACAAATATAAGCACTAAACGGTGAAATGTAGTTTTATCGTATGGAATTGTGTTTATCGGTTCAACAAACCTCGGCTTCTGAGTTTGTCTATGAGTCGTCTTGCATCAGTTGTATCTACTTCTTTGTCAATCTTTCGTTCCTCGTAGGTTTTGTTTCGAATACCTGCAATTTCGAGTGCTTTTAGGGCAAGTTGTTCTGAAAGTTTGAACTCTCCTGTTTTGTGGTATAAGAGCGCAAGCGTCACGTGATTGTAGTATTCGTAGTCTATTCGGATAGATTCTTTTGCCCATTTGATGCCATTTTTCATTGCAGATTTGTTTTTAGGTTCTACAAAACGGGCAAATTTATAGGCTGCATAGTTGAGCATGTGTGGATCGGAGACATTGTAGGCATTGAAGTATTTGGTGGTGACTTTTACATAGTCATCCCATGACCTTGTGCCTTCGTAAAATTGGGTTTGGATGTAGAAAATGAATTCTTTGCTATTGGGCAAATTGCAGTTTTCAAGTACTTTTTTTGCTTTTTCAAACAAGATGGGATCTCGTTCTTTTATAGCTGTTTGGACACTGTTGTAAATGGCACTTTTGATTTTGTCATTGATTTTTTGTCCTCCCATGATGGTTTTGAAGTAGCCTGCATCCATGATGAAATGGTCTATCGCTGCATTTTCGAGGTTGTCTGCAAAGTCGTATAAGAATTTGCGGTTTTTGTCTTTTTGTAAATCAGAGACTCTTTGGCTGCGAATGTATTCATTGACGATGGCATTGTAAGGTTCGTCAAAGGTTTTCAACATATAAGCATAGTTGTACAAAAACTCAGGGTCTTTGTATTTTAGGTCGTACTTATTGTGCATGTTGTCTAAGTTCGCACGATTGGTAGAAGTCCGAACGGGTAGGTATAGAGCATTGTTTCCTGCTGCAATTAGCTGGTTTACATCTGCTACCTCATCTTCTTTTCGGAGGATTTCACCCCTTGCATTGAAGTACATCAACATCGGGCGCACTCCCAGGTCATGCATTCTTGCGAAGTTAACATGTTGGACATCATCGACATCCATGATATAATTCACAAAATTTTCATTGTAGAAAGAGGCCACTTTTGCATCTGTGTATAGGTTGGTTGCCAAATAATCACAGGCATTGCAGTTTTTTGAAGTGGTGTGAACAAACAAGGCTTTATTGTTTGACCTAGCCATGTCTAACATGTCTCCAAGTGAACCTTTTTTGAAGTCTAAAGCGGACATGTGAGGAGTTTCATCACTGACAACTCCATGTGGAACTTCTTTTTGAGTTGCTTTTTTATCATCACCCGTTGCGAACAAAGAAAGGTTTACAAATAGGCAAAGCATTGTCATCCCAAAAAGAACGAAGTGTAAATTTTTAGCTTTCATGCTCTTTAATTTTTAGAATTCTAAAAAATGCTGGTATTTAGGGACTTAGCAAATAATAATCTACGAATTTTACTTGTTCTTTTTCCTTTTAGGTGCGTTAAAAATTTTGACCGTAGCCCTGCTATGCTAAAAATTTTTGCCTTCCTAAAAGAAAAAATATTTTCGCAAAATTTGCGTAGTGTATTTATTTCTACCTCCCTTAATCTAAAGGTTTTAGCTATTGTTTTTTGGTGTGTTTGGTTAATGTGCTAATTTGTGTTGTGTGTATATTTATTTTACGTGTTATTGTTTATTTATTTGTCACTATTTTGTATTTTTCTTCACGAGATCAACAACATGACTAGTATCTATTCCTCTACCTTCTGCTATATATATTGCTCGTTTAGCTACTTTATGTGCTTTCTTTGAAGCACCTATTTTGTATAACAAAGCGGCATAAGTATAGTTATTATACGCTTCACTTTCTATTTGAATAGATTTTTCTATCCACTTAATCGCCTTTTGTAATTGTTTAGAATCGGATATATATAGATAATATGTCCAAGCAATTTCATTCAGTTCTCGGGGATTTGTATTCCCCTTGATACTCAGGTACTCACTTGTGACATCGTAATAGGATTGCCAATCGTTGGTCATCTGATAAAATAAGACTTGCATATTGAAGTGAAAACGATCACTGTCGGGTAAGTTGGCATTTGAAGCGGCTGAAATGGAAGATTGAAATAAACGAATATCTCTTTTCAGTCCTGCTTGAAGAACATTCGAATACACTTGTTTTTTTACCATCCAATTGATGACTCGTCCTCCGTGGTGCATTTTGTAGTGATTCACATCTTCAATCAGCTTGGGCAAAGGAATCAAAGGTTCGCTTTCTTCTATTGTCCACTTATTTTGGATGGTTTGGTTACCTAAGTTCAATAAAGGTTCGGCTGTCTGTTTGCCGATTACTTTTTGAAGTAGTACACCTTCTGGACTGAGGAATAGGAGGGCGGGAAGTTCTTTTAGTTGATAGATCTGAACCAGATAGTCGTTTTTATCTGCCTCAATATCCATTTTATAATTCACGAAATGTTGGTTGTAAAATTCAGCAATAGGGGCTTGACTGAATGTTTCTTTTTCCATTGCCTTGCAGGGCAAACAGTAGTCTGCATAGGCATCAATAAAGATATACTTCCCTTCTAATTGGGCTATTTTTAGAATGTCGGCCCAATTTTTATCTTGAAATTCAATGCCTTTTGAATAAGAAAATAAGGCAGAAGTGTGAAGAATAAAACCTAAAATAATGTAAAATAAATACTTCATTGTAAACTGCAATTTCCTTAATTCAAATCTTTAGGGATGCCTCGATTTCCTCTAATGACTTCAGACAACTTCAATGTTGAACTGTAATCCAAATTAAGTTTTCGAGCAATATTTATTGCAGTTTCTGCCTCCTTCAATGCTTTGGATCTCTTACCTGTTACATACAATAGCGCAGCATAGGTTTCTCTGTATTTGAATTCGTTAGAGTCTTTTTCGATTGCTTTCTCTGACCATGAAAGGGCTTTTTGAATCTTCGACTTATCGTCAATATTCACGACATATCTCCACGCCAAATCATTCAAAATAGAAGCTTCAATATTGGGGTTTTCTTGTGTATATTTTTCTACAAGTTTGGTGAAGTCTGTCCAATTTTTGGTGTTTTCATGATAAACAGTTAACATCAAAAATTCAAAATTTTTCTGGTTGCTTATATTCGCTCTATCAATAGTTTCTTTGATTTCCTCGAATGCTTCTCGATTTTGGTACCGAGCTGCAATGATTACAGCCGATCGAATGGTTTTCTTGATGCGTTTGTCTATCATCTCTTCTCCAAAAAAGTCGATGTATCGTTGTTTTTGGTTCAGTAAAATATCAAAAGCTTCGTTGTTGATATCATCAGCAAAATCATAAATGAAGTTTAGGTGTCTATCTTTCGTTAAATTTTCGACTCCTTCTGTTTCGATGTACTCACGAACAATGGGTAAAAACGGCTCGTTGAATTTTTTGAGTTGGTAAGCCAAATCGTACAAAAATTCAATATTGCGAACACCATTTTCGTATTGCATTTTCTTTTCTATATAATTGGTATATAGTGATGGAATAACTCCTGCAATAGATACATGTTCATTCGATTTAAGGGCATACTTCCCTATTCTAACGAATTCGTTGATACTCTTGAATCCTCCGGCTCGTGTGATCAATTCTCTTTTCTGATCAAAATACAACAACGCAGGAAATTCACGAAGTTGGTATTTTTGTTTGAGGTAAGTTCCTGTTTTAGTATGCAGGTTAATTTTGAGGTTAACAAATTTACCTGTATAAAAATCCTTTACTTTTTGATCCGCAAATACTTGATTACTCATTTGTGTACACTCAGACTTGTAGTCCATATAAATGTAAACAAACATCGGTCTTTCCATGGCATCGACCATTTGGCAGGCTTGTTCCCAGCCAATTAGAAAGTCCAAATCTTCCACTTCTTCATGACTTGTAGAAGCGAACAAATGCATCGTTGTGGTGCAAACAAAACAATGCAGAGTAAAAAAAGTAATTGCAACAATAATAATATAGATATTGGGCTTGTGCATCGGGTGTATAGTTTATATGCTGTTACAATAATTTCTTTAGGTTTTAATAGGGTTTATTCCATATGGTTTTAATTTGAGACGCAAAAATTAAGATAATGTCACACTGTTTATTTAGTGGAAAACATACAACTTCAAGACTAACACTTTGTTTATAAATTATTTCAAATAAAAATAAAACATATTTATCACTCGTGGTTTTACTAAAGATAAGTTATTTTCTAAAACTTTCAAAAAATAGTTGCAATTTATCGGCCTTCAAAAAAACAATGAACGTTTAAATTGTTTTTTTTCGAACTTATTTTCCGCAAAATTACAAACAATTGCATATAAATT